>JAOTYK010000005.1 GCA_029861955.1 Acidobacteriota bacterium | reverse complement strand
GTCCATCGTTAAGCCTGGAAGCCATGGCGGGGGTCACGGCGCCGAGGCTGCGGCCCATCACGCATCGGTCGGGATGGAGTGGGCGCTGATCGGTATCGCGTTGACCGCATCGATCGTCGGCATCCTTGTCGCGGTCCGTATCTACAAGAGCAGCGGCGCGGCACAGAAGAACGCCGAGAGATTCGGTCCGATCTACACCCTGCTCCGCAACCTTTACTGGGTCGACGAGTTCTACGAGCTGATCATCTTGCGGCCGTTCTACGCCGTCAGTCGCTTCTTCCGTGGATTCGATCGCTGGATCATCGACGGTATCGTCAACCTGTCCGGCATCGTGACCGAGGTCGCCGGGCAGTTGATCAAGCTGTTCCAGACCGGCTTCGTACGCAACTACGCGTTGATGGTGCTGTTCGGTGTCGTCATCATTCTGACCTACCTGATCTCGGGGAGTTGATCGAGCGATGGGCGACTTCGACTATCATCTGATCCTTCCGGTGCTCTCGTTGGCGGCCTTTGGTCTGCTGGCGATGTTGCTGGCTTCCACCTTCCGTGGCAACAGCCGCGCCGCCATCTTCCCCGCCGTGGCCGGCATCCTGTTCTCCGGCTTCTCGTTGGTCCGTCTCTGGGATCGCTGGTTGATGGACGGGCCGATGACGACGGCCTTCGAGGCGGTCCGTGTCGATGGTTTCGGCATGTTCGTCGCGTTTCTTGTCCTTCTGACCGGGCTGTTGACCGTATTGACCTCCATCTCGTTCATCGAAAGGGAGGGGATTGACCACGGCGAGTTCTACGCGCTGCTGATGTTCTGTCTTGCAGGCATGCTGATCATGCTGATGACCACCCACATGATGATCATCCTGATCGGCCTGGAGATCTTCTCGCTGGCGCTCTACGTGTTGACCGGCCTCACCCGCGGTCGTGTCCGTAGTATCGAGGCCGCGCTGAAGTATTTCCTTCTGGGCGCCTTCTCGTCGGGCTTCATCGTCTATGGCATGGCACTGCTCTACGGGGCCACGGGCTCGCTGGATCTCGGTCGCATCGGTCACGCCGCAAGTGCCCAGCCGACGGCCATGCTGTGGGCGGGACTGGGACTGGTCCTCGTCGGTCTCGCGTTCAAGATCGCCATCGTCCCGTTCCATCAGTGGGTGCCCGATGTCTACACCGGCGCCCCGACCAACGTCACCGGCTTCATGGCCGCGGCGACCAAGACCGTGGCGTTCGCGGTGCTGCTGCGCCTGTTGATCGGTTCGTTCGGCGACGTCGACGGGCTCTGGCAGCCGCTGATCAAGTGGCTGGCGATCTTCACCATGACCGTCGGCAACCTGGTGGCGCTGGCCCAGACCAACCTCAAGCGGCTGTTGGCGTTCTCCTCGATCTCCCACGCCGGCTATCTGTTGATCGCGGTGGTCTGTCGTCCGGAGATGGGTGTCAGCGCGATCCTGTTCTATCTGATCGGTTACTCCGTTGTGACCGTCGGAGCGTTCGCGGTCCTGGCCGCGGTGGGTCGCGGCGACGCCGATGGCGAACGTGGCTACACGCTGCACGAGTGGGCGGGTCTCGGCTGGAAGCGACCGCTGCTGGGTGTGGCGATGACGCTGTTCCTGCTGTCGCTGGCAGGCATCCCGCCGACCGGTGGCTTCCTCGGCAAGTATGTCATCTTCCAGGCGGCCATCGCGTCCGAGCAATATCTCCTGGCCGTCGTCGGTGTGCTCAACGCCGCCATCGCCGCCTACTACTACCTGAACGTCATGGTCAGCATGTACTTCAGACAGCCGGCCGACGATGAGATGCCGCTGCCGGTGGCGCCGGGTAGTGCCGCGGTGATGGTGATCGCGGTGGTCGGTCTGCTCTATCTGGGTCTGGCCCCGGGGCCGATCCTGGAGCTGATCCAGACCCTGGCAGGCTCGCTCCTCTAAAAAAACGGACGGCAGAATCGCCGTCCGTGCCTTTGGGGAAGGTAAGTTTGTGTGTGTTTGTCCTCGTATCAGGGGTAGACACCCCCTCGCGGACCTTTCACAAGCTTTTTCTTGGAGCCGTGAACCGGGCTGTGCCTCACGGAACCAGAAGCGCGGTCGCACCAGGATGGCCGGGGGCCAGTTCGAGAAGACGTCTCGCATACTGGCGTGTGGACTCGACATCTCCCGAGTCCCGACTCGTCGTAGCAAGTGCGTAAAGAAGGTCGACGTGTCCCGGGTATCGCTCGTGCGCCTGCTTCAGAACAGCGAGCGCCCGCGATGTGTCGCCCATCGAGTGCAACGCAACGCCGAACACGTAGGCATACCGTGGCCGGTCTGGAGAGAGGGCGACGGCACGTTCCAGCAACTCGAGCGCCTCGTTGTACCGCTTCTGCCGCACTCGGGTCAGCCCCAGGGCGTGGTGCAAGTGGCCGTCATCCGACGCACGGCGTAGTGCCGTCTCCAGCAGCGCGGCACCCTCAGCATCCCGACCCAGCACGCGATAGAGATCCGCGAGGTTGATGGCGGCAGGAGAAAACGTCGGCGTGATGCGCAAGGCGGTCCGATAAGCCTGCTCCGCCTCCGCAGTCTGCCCCTTCATCGAGGCGGCCCAACCAAGGTTTAGTTGGCCCTCGGAACGATCCGCGTTGAATCTCTGAACGGCGACGTAACCTTCAAGTCCGCGATCGAGGATCGAAAGTTGGTCGGGTGTGAGATCGTCTCTCGCCAACAACGCAAGCACACGGGCAGCCTCGATCCTGACCATCCGCACCGGATCGTCGAGTATCGGCAATCCCATTGTGGCGCGTTGAGACGCATCGAGACTTTCCATCGCTGCCGCGGCTTCCCGCCGGACCAGTGGATCGTCGTGGGCGATGGACGCCTCAATGGAGTGAGCCAACCGGGGGGATGGGAACGCTCTTACCAGATTCAGTGCCGTCGCCCGCACGATCGCGGGGGTGTCAAGGTTCTCGATGACGGCAGTCAACTGTCGGCCGGCATCGGATTGCCATGTCCGCCCGGCGTGGATCGCCTCGCCGTAGTGAGTTGCTGTATCACGGTCGGAGCCGAACCATCGATCGAGGGCCGCGTCGGCCCAGGCGGCGTCGCGGCCCACGTGGCAGTCGGTGCACGCGTTCGGTGTACCGATCTTCATCGAGAGGTCGGGACGCGGGATCCTGAAGCTGTGATCTCGTCGCGGATCGACGACCATGTAGTTTCTGGAACGCATGTGACACTCGACACAGGACGCCCCCGCAGATCCCTCCTCGTGGAAGTGGTGATCCGGAGAGTCGAATTTGTCCTGGCGGTGGCAGACACCACAGGTCGCGTCGCCTTCAAGACGCAGCTTCGCCGTGTGCGGGTCGTGACAATCGCCACACGTCACACCGCTTGCGTGCATCTTGCTCTGCAGGAACGAGCCGTAGACATAGACCTCGTCGAGGATCTGGCCGTCGGCGTGATACAGACCTTCATCAAGAGCGGCAAGACGGTGACTGTCGCCGAACGGGCGTCCATGCCTGTAGTCGTCGGTGAGCTGGGTGCGTCGTGAATGGCAGCGGGCGCAGGTATCCAGTTGCACGTCGGACGTTCGCAACGGATCGCGATGGGCCGTGTCCGCGCCGTCGTCGAAACTCCATCGTCCCCCGTCGGAATCGGCCAGAGTGACGACGAGCCCCATGCCGGTGTCCGACTCGTCCATGCCATTCGACGCCCAGGCGTTGTGATTCGATCCCGGTCCGTGGCAGGCCTCACAGGAGACATCGATCTCCGACCAGGTCGTTTCGTAGCGATCGTCGTCGGCGCTGAAATTCTTCTTCACGTGAGTCGAGTGACACTCGGAACACATGTAGTTCCAGTTCTGCAGAGGGCCTGTCCAGTGATGCGTGTCCGTGTGGTCGACGGCATCGTCCGGATACAGATGAAACCATCGTTGCCCACCCTCATCGACCGGACGCGTATCCCAGCAGACGTTCAGCGCTTGCAATCGCCCGTCGGGGAACTCGATCAGGTATTGCTGCAACGGATCGATGCCGAAGGTGTACGTGATCTCAAAGTCCTGCAACTGGCCGTCCGGTCCGTCGGTCTGGACCATGAACCGTTCGTTCTCGCGGAAGAATGTCGTGATGACGCCAGCGTATTCGAAGGTCGACCGATCGAAGTCGCCGAGAACCGTCTCATTCGTCGCGGTCTGCATCGCGAGATCGTGTTGCGATCCTTCCCAGAGGGAGGCCTCGATCTTGTGGCACGAGACGCAAGAGGTGCGTCCGACGTACTCTGCGGGTTGGACGGTTTGCTCTTTGATCGAGTGGGGCGATTCAGTCCTGCATCCGACGAGCGTGATCGCGATTGCAAGGCTGCAAAGCGTGACCAACGTCTGTTTGTGATGAGGCATCACCCCGGTATCAGGCGAGCCGACACGGATCCGCCGGCGTCGATCGTATAGATCAGCGAGAACGTCTGGCCGTCAGTCGCACCTGTTCTCCGCGGCAGGTCCACCCGGGCCTGGCGGGTCTCGCCCGTCGAGATCTTCCAACTGACGATCGCCCATTTTGCCTTCATCGGCTGTCGAACAAAACCAAGATCGAGCTCCGCCTCGGGGAGGATCCTGTTGACCCGCCCGACGCCTCCGGTCGGCTCGTGCTGGACCTGTACGTTTGAGATTGGTTGACTGGATGCATTCCGCACGATCGCCTGGCTAAGCAGGATCGGCGCCTTGTGGCAGTTCACGAGCAGGACGAGGCTTATTCCCGCGACGACGGCCAAAAGTCTGGAAATACTCATGAATCGCGATGCTATCTGCGTCGTCGATGACATGCAAGTTGGAGACGCGGGCCTCTGGATAGACCGGCGCGAAAATGGGACAATGCGCGCCGAATGTCCCCCACTCTACCTCGCGCTTATTGGATTCTACTGAGTCTGACACTGGGCTTCGGGTCGGTGTTGTCGGGCGGCGGCTTCGCCGTGGAATCCGACCCCGCATTCGATCTCTCTCAATCGTCTACCTACTCTGTGAAGGCAGGCACTCCTGCGCGCCGAGTTTCAGCCCAGACGCGTATTGAATCCGCGCTGCGCAGGGATCTCCAGACTTACGGTCTCCGCGAAGTCGAGGAGAACTCCGACCTGATCGTGGTGACCCACGTCCTTCCCGATGTCCAGACCCTCGATCAACTGTCGGATGAATCCTACTGGGAGTTCATCACCGGCGTGAGATCGGTGGACCCTTACGAAATCCGGTCTGCGTCTCTCGTGATCGATCTTGTCGATCGAAAGTCGCAGCGCGTCGTCTGGCGGGGAGTGGCGGCCGGCAAGGTCAAGCAGAGCGTGGATGCAAACGAAAACAAGATCGACAAAATTGTTGCGAAGCTGATTCGCGAACTGTCAGCGCGATAGCCGAGAGGAATCCATCGTGAATCAATCAGGGCGTCTATCCACTACGACTCGAATTGTCGTGATTCTCGGGTTGATCACCGCGGTGTCCCTCGCGTCGGCCGCCGAGGTCACCATCGCCATCGTCCGAGACGGTCCCGGCCCTCAGGATCATCTCGCCGCGCTCGTGGAGCAGGAGCTGACGAATCACACGCCCCACGGAACGACGGTTCGTTTCAAGAGTGACCCGGCATTTGACGCGGGCTGGGATTACGCTGCCGCACGCGAGGCGCTTCAGGCAGCTTTTGACGATCGAGACGTCGATCTCGTACTGGCCATCGGATCCCTGGTGACTTTCGCCGCAGCCCGATCCGAAGGGGCGTTGGATAAACCCGTCATCAGCACCTTCGCCCAACGCGCAGACGTCTTCAAGTTGCCCTATTCCGACGAAGGCGAATCGCTCAAGCCAAATCTGAATTTCGTCGTCATTCCGCAGCGCTCCGGCGCCGATATCGAGGCATTCCGCGAGTTGGTGCGATTCGACACGCTGCATGTCGCCGTCACCCCCGAGGATCTGATCAACCAGGATGAACTTCGCGCAGGCCTGGAGCGATACCAGAGCCAACTGGGGATCAAGATCGTGGTCGTCCCGATCGAACCCGACGACCCTGCGTCGGTGGAGAAGTTACGGGGGGCGAGCGCTGTCTATCTGACACGACTCCAGCGATTCACCGTCGACCAACGCCGCACGTTGATCGAGGCGCTCAACCAACGGAAGGTACCGACCTTCAGCATGCTTGGACATTCTGACGTCGAGCTTGGTGCTCTTGCGGGCGTCACCCCTGAGATCGAGGGTCAGCTTGTTCGTCGAGTTGCATTGAACCTGGGCCGGCTGCTGCGAGGACGACCCGCGGTGGAACTCCCCGTCTTGTTATCCGTCGACACGCGACTGCGAGTCAACGCGCGTACTGCCGCCCAGATCGGATATTCCCCGGGTCGCGACACGCGGATTTTCGCAGAGTTCGTCCATCCCGAGGAGCTCCAGAGCGATTCCAGTCCTCTCAGCTTCGAGCAACTGTTCGCCATGGTTCAAGAGGGCAGTCGCTCACTGCGGGTTGCGGACTCCGCCGTAGAAGGGTTCGCAATAGACCAGGACCGCGCCAGGAGCGGACTCTTGCCCCAACTCTCCGCGAATCTCAACTACACACACGCAGATACCGATGTCACCGACAGTGAACAGGGCGCATTCGGTTCGCTTGCACTGCGTCAGCAGATCTACGATGACGGCGTGTGGAGTTCGTACCGGTCGTCCACTCAGATCGAGAAGAGCGCCCGATTGGATCGTGAGAGCGAGCGTCTCGACGTACTGGCCGACGCCGGCCAGGCGTTTTACGCGCTGGCCCTGGCGCAGGCGCAGAACAGGATCGTCGCGGGCGATCTGCGATTGACCGAGGACAACCTGGAAATGGCCCGATTGCGACGGGAGGTCGGGTTCTCCGGTCGCGAAGAGGTCCTGCGTCTCGAGTCGGTGCTCGCAGAGCGCCGTACCGCTTTGTTTCGGGCGGTCGAAACGGTGGAGGCCTCTCGTATCGCCCTCAATCAAGTCCTGGGCGTCTCTCTCGACAGCCGTTGGACGCCGGAGCCGCCAAATATCGATCCGGATCTGTTTCCGGTCTTCGACGGAAGACTCGCTCCAATATTTGATGACTTCTCGCTCATCGATCGCGTGCGTAGCGTGATCGTCGAGATCGCCGTCGCTAATTCTCCGGAGTTGACCTCCTTCGATCGAACGATCGACGCTCAGAGGATTCAGGTGAATCAAATTGAGCGCAGCTATGTATTGCCGAGATTCTTCGCGGAGGCTTCCTATTCCGAGCAGCTCAACTCGCCCCAGGGAGTTCTATTCCCGGAGGACGATAACTACTCGGTCAGCATCAATGCGGCCTACTCAATCTTCGAAGGCGGGCGCAGGAAGGCAGATCTTGGGCGTGCGAAGTCCGACGAGAAGACTCTCAGTCTTCGACAGACGTTGCTCAAGGAGATGATCGAACAACGCACCCGCACGGCGATCCGTCGCTGTGAAAGTTCGTTCCCGCGAATCAAGTTCGGGCTGCAGTCCGCTCGGACGGCGGGCGAGAGTCTTGAACTTGTCCGTGAACAGTATTCGGAGGGAACCGTCAACGTGACGGATCTTCTGGATGCCCAGAACCAGAAGTTGTCGGCGGAGCAGTTTTCAAGTTCGGCCATTTATGAATTCATGGGCGATCTCGTCGAGTTGCAGCGCGCGATAGCCTGGTTTGAGAGCGACCATACAACCGAGGAGCGAGATGCCCTCGCCGACCGAATACTATCCATCATCGCCGAGGAACAGCCATGAAATCTGTCAGGTTCGCAGTTATCGTGATCTCAGTTGTCACACTATTCTTACTTGCGGGCTGCGGTGGCGGGGAGGAGCTTCCGGCACAACCGGAGGTTGCCCGCCAGGTCAAGCTCCTGACAGTCGGTGGCATGACCGGCGGCAGTGAGGTCAGCTTTCCCGGTCGCGTGGCCGCCGGTGAGCAAGTGGATCTTGCGTTTCGTGTCGGTGGTCCCCTCATCGAGCTTCCGGTTCAGGAAGGTGAGAAGGTCTCGAAGGGGCAGGTCGTGGCGAAGATCGACCCCAGAGATTTCCGCATCAAGGTGAACAGCGCGCAGGCGACATACGACAAAGCCGAGGCCGACATCGAACGCCTGGCTGCGCTCTACGAAAAGGATGCCGCGTCCAAGGCGCAATTGGATCAGGCTCGTGCCTCCCGAGATGTGACACGCGCGACACTTGATGACGCCCGCGCCGATTTGAGTGATACTCGGCTCCGCGCACCGTTCGCCGCCCATGTCGGGGAAAAATTCATCGAGAACTTCCAGGACGTTCAGGCCAAGCAGCCGGTTCTGAGTCTGGTTGGGATCGATACGATCGAGATCCAGGTTGATCTTCCCGAGTCGATTATTGCGCGGCTCCGCACGCAACGAACGGAGAACGCCAAGGCGTTCGCCAAATTCGATGCCGCGCCGGGGCAGGAATTTCCGCTGGAACTGACCGAGATGGCGACGCAGGCCGACCCGCTTACGCAAACCTATCAGGCAACGTTGGTCATGCCGCAACCGGATGGCGTCAACATTCTTCCCGGCATGACCGCAGAGGTCATCGGTCGGGTCCCGGTCTCCGAGGGAGATGATGCACCGATCATCGTTCCCGCCGTCGCGGTGGCGGCGGGCGACGCAGGGTCCGCCTTCGTGTGGGTCGTGGATTCGGATGCGATGACGGTGAGCAGGCGAGACGTGACGACCGGCGACCTTGTCGGTTCGGATCAGATTGAATTGACCGACGGCCTCGGCGCCGGAGAGACGATCGCGATCAGCGCCGTCAGTAGACTTCGCGAAGGAATGACCATCCGGAAATTGGAAAACTGAGCCGATGAATATTGCCGAGTACTCGATTCGTAACAGTGTGGTGACCTGGGTCGTGGCCTTCGTCCTGGTCGTCGTGGGGGCAAAGTCCTTCCAGAATCTCTCGCGTCTTGAGGACCCCGAGTTCACGATCAAGGACGCCATCATCTTCACTCCGTATCCCGGTGCTTCGGCGACCGAGGTCGAGGAAGAGGTGACGAACGTCATCGAGAAGGCGGCCCAGGAGATGGGCCAACTCAAGCAGGTCGAATCCAGGTCTTCACGCGGCATGTCCTACGTCAAGGTGACCATGAAGGATCGGTACGACAAGAGCGTCCTGCCACAGGTCTGGGACGAGTTGCGACGAAAGGTCGGCGATGCGGAACGAAATCTGCCGCCCGGTGCCGGTCCGTCCCTGGTCAACGACGACTTTGGAGACGTCTACGGCGCCTACATGGCGATCACCGGCGAGGGATACAACTACAAGGAACTCTACGACTACGCCAAGTTCCTGCAGCGGGAATTGCTGCAGGTTCAGGATGTCAAGCGTGTGGCGATCATCGCCGATCGCAAGGAAGTCGTCTACGTCGAGATGCGACGCTCGAAGATGGCGGAACTTGGCATCTCTCCGGACGAATTGTTGCAGGCACTCTCTTCAAAGAATCTGATTACGTCGGCGGGTCAAGCCTCGCTGGGAAGTGAGCGCGTTGCGGTCAACCCAACCGGCGAATTCACGTCGGAGAAAGAGTTCGGCGACTTGTTGATTCGCGGTCGCAGTACGGGATCCAGCCGCCTGACCTACTTGCGTGACGTCGCGGATATATCCCGAGGTTACGAAGATCCACCCAGGAAGATTCTTCGCTACAACGGCCAGCGTTCCGTGGGACTTGGTATCTCGACGGTGCTGGGCGGCAACGTCGTCGTCATGGGTGAAGGCGTGGACAATCGTCTTTCCGAACTCGTCGGCCAGGCACCTCTGGGGATGGATCTCAACATCATCTCTCTCCAGTCTCGAGCCGTGACCCAGTCGATCAACGGATTCCTGATCAATCTCGCCGAAGCCGTTCTCATCGTGATCATCGTCTTGATGGCATTCATGGGCTTGCGAAGCGCCGCGATCATCGGCGGAATTCTCTTCATCACAATCATGGGTACCTTCATCATCATGGGGACCAAGGGAATCATCCTGGAAAGGATCTCTCTGGGTGCCCTGGTCATTGCCCTTGGAATGCTCGTTGACAACGCCATCGTCGTCACCGACGGCATGCGAATCAAGATGGAACAGGGCATCGATGGACTGAGGGCCGCATCGGAGGTGGTCGGTCAGACCGCGATCCCGTTGCTGGGCGCGACGGTGGTGGCGGTTGCTGCGTTTGCGGCGATCGGGCTCTCGCCGGACAACACCGGCGAATACTGCCGTTCGTTGTTCTCGGTGATTCTGATCTCGTTGATGATGAGTTGGTTCACCGCGGTCACGATCACGCCCCTGTTCTGTGCGGCGTTCCTGAAGGTCAAGCCGGCCGCAAGTGGAAAGGACGCGAAAGATCCGTATGGCAGCAAGCTATTCACCAGCTACAAGAGGGCGCTCGAGGCTTGCATCCGTCGCCGATGGATGACGGTCGGCGTCGTTGTCCTGCTCTTCGTTGCGTCGCTTGTCGGATTCGGCTTGCTCAAACAGAGCTTCTTCCCCGATTCGACACGGACACAGTTTACGGTCGACTATTGGTTTCCCGAGGGTATCCGAATCGAAGAGACCGAGAAGAATGTGGCGTCTGCAGAAGAGTTCATTCTGGGCCTCGATGGCGTCACCGGGGTTGCGACTTCCGTGGGCGGCGGTCATTCCCGTTTCATGTTGACCTACTCCGGCGAAAAGTCCTGGGAGGGATACGCTCAGTCCCTCGTCACAGTCGAAAACTACCGACAGATTCCCGCCCTGATTCGTCAGGTCGAAGACACGCTTCCTGGTATGTACCCCGAGGCAATTATTGCGGGTCAGAAGTTCGTCAACGGTCCGGGAGAACCCGGCAAAATCCGCGTCCGCGTGGTTGGACCTGATGCGGAAGTCTTGAGGACGCTGGCGGCGAAAGCCGAGACGATCCTTGAGAACCATCCGGACACGAAGAGCGTCCGCAACGACTGGCGTTCGAAGGTCAAGGTGTTGCGACCCCAGATGGCGGAGGCGCAGGCACGAAACGCCGGGATCGAACGCCCGCAGCTGGCACGTGCGTTGGAAACGGCCATCGACGGCATTCGCGCCGGTGTCTACCGCGAGGGTGACGAGCTGATCCCGATCGTGGCTCGTTCGCCGGCTGATGAACGTCTCGACCTCGGAAACCTCAACGCCGTTCGAGTGTGGAGTCCGGCAGCACAGTCCATGATTCCCATGGGCCAGGTCGTCACGGGGTTTGAAACGGAGTTTGAGGATCCCTACGTCTGGCGTCGGAACCGGAATCGGACCGTGACGGTCTTCGCCGATCCCAATCTCGGACTGGCCAGCGAGATCTTCGAGGACGTCAAGGTCGAGATCGAGCAGGCGCTGGGGGTGGATCTGGCCGCGTTGGGGATCCGCCCAGCGGCTCATGAGTTCAAGTCGATTCCGATCCGGGAAAACTGGCTACTGCCGTTGGCCGATCGACCCGGGTACTACATGGCGTGGGGCGGTCAGGCGGAAGACTCGGCGAAGGCACAAGCCGCGTTGGCAGGAAACTTCCCGCCGATTCTTGGCATCATGATTTTCATTATCGTCTGGCTCTTCAACTCCATACGCAAGACTGCAATCATCTGGCTCTGCGTCCCGTTGGCACTGATCGGAGTCGTCCTGGGCCTGCTGGTGACGGGGCAGCCGTTCGGTTTCATGGCGCTCCTCGGACTTCTGAGCCTGACCGGAATGCTGATCAAGAACGCCATCGTGTTGATCGATCAGATCGGGATCGAGAGCGAGGCCGGCAAGTCCACCTACCAGGCCATCATCGATTCAGGCGTCAGTCGTCTGATCCCGGTGATGATGGCCGCGGCCACGACTATTCTTGGCATGGCACCGCTGCTCCAGGATGCGTTCTTCATCGCGATGGCGGTCACCATCATGTTTGGGCTGGGATTCGCGACGATTCTGACCTTGATCATCGTGCCGGTGTTCTATTCGATCTTCTATAAAGCGGAGAGTCCCGCCTAATACGCGGAGACGACCTCGACGGCAGTAGCAGGTGCGAGGTTTCTAGATATAATGCGCCGGGCTTGAGGCCCGGCGCATCCTCTGCCCAACTGTAGGGCGAACAAATCTGTATGGAGAACAACGAAATGAAACGCACGTGTGTGTTGATCGTGACCGGCTTGATGCTTGCCGGCGTTTTTGTGGCCTGTGGACCCGCGGCGGATAAGACCGCGGAGCCGGTCACCGAGCAGGCGACTCAGTTGTCGGATCTTCCGGATGTTCAGTACGTCGGCTACCGAGTCGTGCACCACATGACGGCGCAGACCAAGCATGTCCAGGAATTCGGATTCAACACGTTTGACCACCCGCGCATTGCCGATCACACGTCCTTCGTCATCACGCCCGCGCTCGACCACTTCTACTCAAAGGCCGTCGCGGACCTGCGCTCGGGTCCCGTCGTGATCGAAACTCCGGCGAAGGATGATCGATACTCCAGCCTCGAAATTTTCAACATGGAGCACTACGCATTCTTCGATAAGGTGTTGGCGCCCGAAGGCGAGCGTTTCGTGCTTGCGCACGTCGACTACCACGGTGAGTTACCCGAAGGCCAGGAAATCAGGACGAACTCACTGTTTCCGTTTGTCTTCATCCGGACCCAGTCATTCGCCTTCAATGAAGACGAAAAGGCTGACGAGCTTCGACGTCAAGCCAAGATCACGGGGACGGTCGGAGAAATTGGACTTCCCGATGTGGCAGACACCCAGGCGCTGATCGCCTGGACCATCGAGCACTCCAACTCCTATCCGCAAACCAAAGCGATCATGGCCGAGGCGGCCAGCATCTACACTCCGGCGGTACACGCAGAAACCTTCGAGGATGTGAAGGCTTTTCTCGCATCAGGTGGCGTCAGCGGAAACGTCGGGATGTTTGAGGCCGTCGACGATCCGGCAGGAGGCAGCAACAAGGTCCGTGCGGCCGGCACGCTGATGGGTCATCTTGGATTCCCGGTGCACCACGCCTACTACCAGCAGATACCGATGGACGGCAGCGGGACGAGACTTGCCGGCGCCAACGGTCCGTTTGTCATGAGTCTACCGATGGATCCAGGCGTCGATCTGTTTTGGTCGGTCACTCGTTACGGTGCGGACACGTTCCTGCCGCTGGATCCAGCGGACATCGGCGGCAGTGATATCCAGGCTTACAACGCCTTCAACACCGAAGCTGACGAGAACGGCAACGTCACGTTCACCTTCAGCATGGAAGATCCTGAGGACGGAACCTACTGGATGCCCGTGGCTGAGGACGGCTATTACTTGATCGCCCGTTACTATGGCCCAACATCCCGCCTCAACGGCCATACCGCCAAGGACATCGTCTATGGCGGCACCGAGCTCGAGAAGAAATTCGAAACGGTGAAGTTCTAGTAGAAGCAGAAATGGCATACTACAACGTCGCGGACACCCCAATGTCGAATCCAAGACAAGCACATCGGAGGATATGGATGAACTTCAGGAAATTTCTCATCAGCGTCGGATTGACGCTGGTCGCCGCGGTTGCATCCCAGGCAATCGCCGCAGACAAGCCGAACATCCTCGTGATCTTCGGCGACGACATCGGGATGTACAACATCAGTGCCTACCACCGAGGCATGATGGGTGGGAGCACCCCCAACATCGATCGCATCGCAAACGAGGGTGCGTTGTTCACGGACTACTACGCCCAGCAGAGTTGCACTGCCGGCCGCGCGGCGTTCATCACTGGCCAGCACCCGTTTCGCACCGGCCTGTTGACCATCGGCATGCCGGGGGCCAAGCAGGGTCTCCAGGATCAGGATCCGACGCTAGCCGAATTGCTCAAGCCCCACGGCTACGTTTCGGGGCAGTTTGGTAAGAACCATCTCGGCGATCTTGACGAGTATCTGCCGACCAACCACGGCTTCGACGAGTTCTACGGCAACCTTTATCACCTGAATGCCGAGGAAGAGCCGGAGACCTACCACTACCCGAAGAACGAGGAATTCCATAAGAAGTTCGGACCGCGTGGCGTGATCCACTCGTACGCGGACGGACGGATCGAAGACACCGGCCCGCTGACCCGCAAGCGCATGGAGACCGCGGACGACGAGTTCCGCGACGCGGCGGTCAACTTCATGGAACGCGCAGTCGAGGACGACAAGCCGTTCTTCGTCTGGCTCAACGCCACACGCATGCACGTCTGGACCCGTCTTAGCGAAGAGTGGGATGGGAAGACCGGGCACGGCCTGTACGCCGACGGCATGGCGCAGCACGACTACGACATCGGGATCGTGCTCGACAAGCTCGATGAGATGGGCATTGCCGACAACACCATCGTGGTCTACTCAACCGACAACGGTGCCGAGAAGTTCACCTGGCCCGACGGTGGCACGATCCCGTTCCGCGGCGAGAAGGGCACGACCTGGGAAGGCGGCTTCCGCGTCCCCGCGGCGGTGCGCTGGCCGGGAACCGTAAAACCCGGAACCGTGGTCAACGACATCTTCTCCCACGAAGACTGGGTCCCGACCCTGATGGCCGCGGCGGGCGATCCCGATATCAAAGGGAAACTGCTGAAAGGTGACCACGAAGCCGCCGGCAAGACGTTCCGCACCCACCTCGACGGTTACGACCAGACGGATGTCCTCTCCGGTAAGGGTCCTGGCAAACGAGACGAGATCCTATATTTCGACGCCGGCGGCAACCTGAATGCCCTTCGCTACCAGGACTGGAAGATCCATTTCGCCATCATGGAAGGCGCGATCAACGAGGCGTATCGCAAGACGCCAAGTTGGCCGCTGGTGGTCAATCTGCGCCAGGATCCGTTTGAGGTCACGCCGGATGCCGCGCTGTACACCCGGTGGTTGGGCGACCAGATGTGGTTGTTCGTACCGGCGCAAGCCTTTGTCTCGAAGTTCCTGGGGACCTTCAGGGAGTACCCGCCCAGTCAGGCGGTCGGTTCGCTCAGCGTGGAGAAGGTTCTGCAGCAACTGCAGACGCAGCCCTCGCGACAGTAATCGGTGGGGCGGTCGTCAGGGACGACCGCCCCTTCCCAGTCCACTGCGCCTTGATGAGAATTCAAATGCGTTTCGTGAAATTGCTCCCGCTGCTCGCCGTCCTCCTGTCGTTCTTCGCGACCACCCCGGTCGCGGCAGAAGAGAGCGCAGAAGAGTTGGCGAAGAAACTGTCCAACCCCATTTCTTCGCTGATCAGCGTTCCTTTCCAGCTCAACTACGACCAGGACTACGGGGCGACCGACAGCGGTCACCGGTTGTTCCTTAACGTTCAGCCGGTCATCCCGATCACGCTGAACGAGAACTGGAACATGATTTCACGCACGATCATTCCGTTG
The DNA here is from genome assembly GCA_029861955.1 of Acidobacteriota bacterium. Lineage (NCBI taxonomy): Bacteria > Pseudomonadati > Acidobacteriota > Acidobacteriota bacterium. The sequence goes on along the minus strand of JAOTYK010000005.1, from coordinate 133,783 downwards.
GTCGATCAGAACGATCTGTTTGCGGGGGCCGGGAGCCAATCCGGGTTTGGTGATGTCGTACAGAGCGTGTTCTTTTCCCCGAAGAAACCCACCAAGAGTGGATGGATCTGGGGCGTCGGCCCGGTCCTGTTATTGCCGACGGGTAGCGACATGTTGCTGACGACCGACAAGTGGGGGGCCGGACCCACCGCGGTGGCTCTCAAGCAAGCGGGGCCGACGACCTTCGGGGCACTGGTCAATCACATCGAGTCGTTTGCGGGTCGCGACAGCCGGTCGGACATCAGTGCGACATTCATTCAGCCGTTCTGGTCCCGAACGACACCCAAGGTCTGGACCTACTCCGTTAATTCGGAGATGACCTACGACTGGGAAAATGAAGAGTGGTCGATCCCCGTCAACGCGAATGTTTCAAAGTTGATGAAATGGGGCAACCAGCGTGTCCAGGTCGGTGGCGGCATTCGCTACTGGGCGGACTCCCCGGACACCGGACCGGAGGGCCTCGGGTTTCGATTCCAGATCACGTTACTGTTCCCCAAGTAGACCGGCGCACGTCGACCGTGGAAATCGCCATCAACATAAACCGTCTGAAAGGGAAGCCATAGAGATGAAGAAAACACTGATGACGTTGTGCGTATTGTGCCTTGTTTTCACCGGGAATACCCAGGCTGCCGATAAGTCGCAGGGCTGGGACGTTGTAATCGAACCTTACATCTTCGCCAGTACCATTGAAGGCGACACCTCTCTCGGGCGCGTAACCGGTGTGGATGTCGACGCAGATTTCGGCGATATCCTCGACGTACTCGACATCGGTGCGATGGTTCACTTCGAGGCGATCAAAGCCGGCAAATGGGGCATGGTCTTCGACTACGGCTTCATGGATCTCGGTGGCAAGGTCTCGGTGGCCCAGAACGGGGTGCTCTCCGCGGATGTGAGACAGGGAGTCCTGGAAGCGTTTGCATTGCGTCGTTTCGAGCGTGGCCCCAATACCCTGGATGTGTTCGGCGGCGTGCGTTGGTGGGACAACGACATCGGAGCCACCGTCGACCTGATGGTCCTGCCCGGAACGCCGAGCGCCAAGATCGAACAGGATTGGATCGATCCTGTCATCGGTGTTCGCTGGCGTCACCCAATCAACGACAACTGGGATCTGATGCTGCGTGGGGATGTGGGTGGATTCGGCGTAGAGTCGGACTTCACGTCGGCCGTCGGAACGAGTTTCTTCTGGAAGTTCAAATCCAACCTTGCGCTGGAGTTGGCGTACCGCGCGACGTGGGTGGATTTCGAAGACGGAACGGCTCAGACGCCGGGCTACTACGCCTACGACACGGTGACTCACGGACCGTTGGTCGGCCTCACCATCGGCTTCTGACACGATGGCTCTCGATAAGATCGTCAACGAATTCAAGCTGGTAGGCCTTGTCACGCTGTACTTCGCGGTCTGCTTCGGCCTGGTCCTGACACTCAAGAAATTGTTCCTGGCCCAGTACTCGCTGGAGTTTTACGGGGTCTCTGCCGCAATCGTCGGAGCTCTGGTAGTCGCCAAGGTCGTCGTACTTCTCGATCACACCCGCATCGGCAATCGTTTCGATCGAGGACACGCGCTCTGGCAAGGCGTGTTCTACAAGAGCTTGATGTACACCGGGGTCGCGCTGCTCGTCGTCGGTGCCGAAAGGATCTTTCACGCTTACCGGGAAAGCGGAAACATCCGCGAGGCCATGGCTCAGGTCTGGCAGCATCGAGATCGCAGCGTGATGCTGGCGACTGTGCTCTGCGTGGGTCTTTCCTTTGCCGCCTACAATCTGTACTCGGCAATCGATCGCCGGCTCGGCGAGGGAACCTTGCGAAAATTGCTCTTTCGGAGGCCATGACAGATGCAAGTCAAGTCTTCCGTTTGCTTCGTGATCACCGTGGCGCTCTTCCTGGTCGCTACGAGCGTCGGCCTCGCACAAGTCGAGGACCTTTCGAGCGAGCGCCCCCCCGGTGAGTCGCCGACCCGGGTCGAGGTCGCGTTCTATCTGATCGATCTGATGCGGGTGATTGACCGGGATGGGACCTTTGAGGCAGACGTTTTTGTGATCGCGAATTGGAAGGACCCGAGATTGAGCGGCGAACGCGTCCGGGTCGTCCCCGCGACTGAGGTGTGGACGCCCAACGTGGCGGTGTTCAACGAGCGAGCCGTCTCGAGCCGCCTTCCGGAGGTCGTCGAGATCCAGCCCGATGGCACCGTGGTCTCTCGGCAGCGCCTCATCGGCACCTTTTCGTCGGCCCTGGATCTTGGAGGGTTCCCGCTGGATCGCCAGACCCTGGAGCTTCGGCTCGTTGTCTACGGGAACAACGTGGACGAAGTGCTCCTTGTCGAGTCTTCGACGATGCCCAGCGGCCGTTCGCCGGAACTAGCCGTCACCGACTGGGAGATCGGCGAGCTCGAGACAAACGCCGCCGCGTTCAGCCCGATCCCTGGATTCGAATTGTCGAGCCTGACTCTTCGCCTCCCGGCGCGCCGTCTCGTCGGGTATTACGCGGTCCAGATACTGGTCCCGTTGATTCTCATCGTTTCCATGTCCTGGATCCCGTTCTGGATCGGCTCCAACACGATTAACGTGCGGGTCGGCGTTTGCGTGACCACGGTCCTGACGCTGATTGCCTATCGATTCATGATCGGCGGTCTAGTCCCGAAACTTCCGTACTTGACGCGGATTGACCACCTACTGCTCGGGTCCACGATTTTGGTCGCTTCCGCGCTGGTCTGTGCGGTTGGGGGGGCCTTCCTGATGACGCGCGATCGCGCTGCGTCGGTAAGACGGCTGGATGCCGTCGCGCGGGTCGCGTTTCCTGTCGGATTCGTGCTGCTGCTCGGCTGGGTGATGTTGGTGGGTTCGTGAATCCACGCGGCCGGGGTGGTAGAATCTTCTGATTCTCACGGGCATCCAACGACGTTCGTCCTAACTCGATCGCAGGGAGGCACTCCAGTGTTTAAGAGACTCATTATCGCGTTGATTGCGACCCTTTTTGTCTGTGTCGCCAATCCGGTCCTTGCCGGAGCTCGACCGGACGAAAACAAGAAAATATTTGGTCACTTCGCCGGCGGCCTGATGTTCCCCGAGGGAGATGCGGGGGATGTCGTCGACGACGATATCTATTTCAGTGGTGGTTTTCTCTACTGGCCCGAGGAATGGGCCGCAGGGATCGGCGTCGATCTGGCGTATACCGATACGGACATCAGCCGTCCGGTCATTCAGGCGATCAACGACGAACTCGCCATGATGGGCGCGGGAGCGATCTCCGGAGGCGATGTGAATATCTGGTCCCTCAGCGCGAACAGCGTCTGGGGCCCCGACACCAACGGGAGCGTCGGCTTCTATCTGACCGGCGGCGTTGGGATCGATTTTCTCGAGGGCAGGATCACCGACAACGGGCTGGTCTATTATCCGCCGATCTGTGACCCCTGGTTCTGGTGGTGCATCCCCGGTGGCGTCGGCCCCGGGACCATCGTGAAGTTCAAGGAAGATGCAACCGAGCTCAGCTACAACGTCGGAGTCGGCGTGACCTTCGACACCAACAGTGGATCTCAGATCTTCATCGAGGCTCGCTACAAGTCGGCCGAAACCGATCCGAAGAGTACCGAGTACATTCCGCTGGTTGTCGGATTTCGCTGGTAACGATTCACTAATCTCGAGGTGTTCATGTTCGGTAGGATTCGGCGACTGATTTTCCCGCTGCTTTTAACTCTTGTCGTCGGTATCTCGCTATCGTCGGCGGTCGCCGACGAGGCATCCGGTTGGCCACGGGAACTAGTCCACGACGATGGAACGGTCCTGATCTACCAGCCCCAGATCGAGTCCCTGGAGGGCGACAAGTTGCGCTCCAGGGCGGCCGTCTCCGTCACGCTCACCGAGGGTGAGGGTGCGCCGATCTTCGGCGTCGTCTGGAGCGACGCGAGGGTCCTGACCGACCGTGCGGAGCGGACAGTCCAGGTCGTGAGCGTCGACATAACGGATATCCGTTTCCCGAACGCCACCGACGAGCACAAGGACAGCTTCAAGGCGTTCGTCGAGCCGCGGATCGCCGAGTGGGACATGGTGATCTCGCTCGATCAGGTCCTCGCCAGCCTGGCTGCCGTGGCAGACGAAGAGGAGATCGCCGAGGGACTGAAGAACGATCCGCCGAAGATCATCTACTCGGATGTCCCGGCCGTTTTGATCGTCATCGATGGCGAACCACGCTACAAGTCGATTGATGACGACGACGCCCTCAGTCGTCTGGTGAATTCGCCGTACACGATCGTGCTCGATACGAAAAAGAAGACCTATTACCTCGACGGCGGGGTCGCCTGGTATCGCGCAGACGGCATCATGGGCCCGTGGGCCGTGACCAAGCCACCCAAGAAGATTCGCAAACTTCGTCCGGCCGAAGCTGAAGCCGAGGCAAAGAAGTCGGCAGTCGGCTACACGCCACCCCGGATCATCGTCGTCACCGATCCCACCGAACTGATCGCCACCGGTGGCAAGGCCGAGTACGCCCCGGTCGAGGGGACGACCGCGCTCTACGTGACCAACGCGGAGAGCGACGTCCTCATGGACGTGGATACGCAGGAGCACTTCGCCGTCTTCTCCGGTCGTTGGTATCGCTCGAAGACCCTGAACGGTCCGTGGGCGCATGTTCCGTCCAGGGAACTTCCGTCGACGTTCGCGGAGATCCCCGTGGGCTCCGACCACGAACATCTTCTTACGTTCGTTGCCGGGACGGTTCAGGCTCGGGAAGCGGTGATGGACAACCGCATCCCGCAGACGGCGGCCGTCAGCCGTGGCTCGATTCGCTTACAGGTCGTCTACGACGGCGAGCCGAAGTTCGAGCCGATCGACGGCACCGAGATGGAGTACGCGCTTAACACCAGCAAGTCGGTTCTGAAGATCGACGGCAAGTACTGGGTTTGCGATCAGGCGGTGTGGTACCTCGGCGAAAGTCCGAAAGGCCCCTGGAAGGTCGCCGATTTTCGACCCGACGACGTCGATCGAATCCCGCCGGATAATCCGCACTACAACACGAAGTACGTCCACGTGTATGACTCGACACCAGATGTGGTCTATGTCGGCTACACGCCGGGCTATGTCGGAAGCTATGCTCACGGCGGTTGTGTGGTGTATGGCACCGGCTGGTACTACCCGTCGTGGTACGGCCATCATTACTATCCCCACCATGCAACATGGGGCTTCAACGTGAATTACAACCCCTGGTATGGATGGGGGGTCGGTGTGAGTTGGAGCAACGGCCCGTTCACGGTCAGCATCGGTGGCTATGGTGGCTACGGCTATGGCTACGGCTATCCGCATAGCTACTGGGGAGCGGGTGGGTTCGCCTACGTTCCGGTGCCGATCTACGCGGGGCGTCCGGTCTATCGGCCGCCGACTAACTGGAATCCCGGAAACACTCGACCGGGCAACCGACCGGGGAATCGCCCCGGGATCAATCCGCCGGACTCCGGACGGCCAGGAGGACGGGACAACCTGTACAAGCGGCCGGAGAACGCCGGTCGCATCGCCGATCCGGGGACAGCCCGACGGCCGGGCCGACCCAGCGAACGACCCAACGACGTGTTCGCGGGCAGAGACGGCAACGTCTACCAGCGCGATGGCAACGGTGGATGGTCGCAACGACAGGGCGACGGTTGGAAGGGTGTGGACCCAGGCACGGCAGACCGCGCACGGGAGAGGGCGGGAGATCGTACGCGACCTTCCACCGGTTCGCGGAGCGGCACGGGTCGCTCGACAAGCGGACTGGAACGCGAGTATCAAGGCCGAACACGGGGCACGCAGCGAGCCAGCGGGTATCAAGGCAGCCGCAGTGGAAGCCGAGCCACCCCTCGGGGTGGATCGATGGGTGGACGGTCCCGCGGCGGTGGCGGTCGACGACGTTAGAACGGATGAACTGGATAAGGGGCGAACGATGAAGAAGTACGGATCGTGGATCCTTGCACTGCTTGTCACCGCATCGATTTCGATGGCCGATGACCTGACCGGAGCGGATGCCATTCTTTGTTCCGCGGCGCAGGCGACGATCTGTGACGAGGAGGAGGGTTGCGAATCGGGTCCACCATGGGCCTGGAACATCCCGCTCTTCATCGAAATCGATCTTGCAAAAAAGACGATGGGCACGACCGCCGCCAGCGGCGAAGATCGCTCGACTCCGATTCGAACTCTGGAACGCACCGACGGAATGATTTTCCTTCAAGGCATCGAGCAGGGGCGGGCGTTCAGTTTTGTCATCGACGAGACCCACGGATTGATGACCGTCGCGGTTGCGCGGGAAGCCGCCACGGTGTCGGTCTTCGGTGCGTGCACTCCGATCAAGAACTAGGAGATCCTGACAATGAAACACAAACTCGTGATCGGGTTCTTCGCAATGATAGTCATGGCCTCGTTGATCATCCCGCCGATCTACAGCGCCGACGAGCCCACCGGGCGGAAGACTCTCGCAGCGACGATCGATGTCTACGTGTTTCCGAAAGATGGCCAGGTCGCAGAGCAACAGTCGAAGGATGAAGCGGCTTGTTACAGCTGGGCGATCGGAAACACCGGTTCTGATCCGTTCGATCTCGCGAAGCGAGCCGATGCGGAGCGGGATCAAGCCGAGCGCGAAAAAGAAGCCGCCCAGATGGCAGGGGCCGGAGCCGGCGCCGCCGGAGCCGTGCGTGGCGCCGCCGCAGGGGCCCTGATCGGTGAAATCGCCAACGACGATGCCGGCGATGGCGCCGCCTGGGGTGCGGCCGCGGGCTTGATCCGTGGACGACGTCGCAGCCGGGCGGCCAAGCAACAGGCGACGGAGAGCGCCGAACGACGCGCGCAGAGTGCCGAGCAGAAGACCGGTCAGGCCGTGGAGGGTTTCAAGAAGGCGTTCAGCGTCTGTCTAGAGGCCAAGGACTATCTGGTCAAGTTCTAGCGTCTCTATCGGACATAGCTCGCGTAGACCATCGCACCGGAGTAGACGTAGGTAACGTCCACGTTCGGAAGGCGGTGACTCTCGTAACCCAATCGGACACGATTGAACCCGATGCCGAAACCCCAGTGTCGGAACGGGTACCAGTCGACGGCACCGCGAACGTCGAGGAGGTCGCCCTGGCGGTCGTCGATGCTGATGTCGAAAAACTCACCGCCAGCTCGGAAGTACCAGTTCCTCGCAAGTTCGATGTCCGCGTGCACACCGATCGTGGGGATTGGTGCGACGAAATCCTCATCTTCCGCTACCAGCGGTCCGCCGCCAGCCGCCGTCGCCTCCAGGTCCAACCCGATCCGAAACGCACTGAGTCCGACGCTGACCCCAAGGTCCCACCGGTCGCGACGTACGGCGTCGTAGCGGTAGGCGACCTTGTAGAGGTCGTTCTGCAAGCGTGTCGATAAATCGGAGTTGATGTCGAAGACGACATCCCGGAACTCGATCTGCTGGTCGATCGTGCGTGTGGCGTTTCTGCGGATCGACAACACGCCGTAATCAAGGCGGTGTCGTTTGCCAAAGCGGACGTGCCCGTCGAGACGAATCTCGACGGTGTCTCGATCCAGATTGGTGTCGGCCTCGAGATCCAGATCGGTCCCGATGCTACCCATCGTTGAGTCCACACGGGCCGATGTGTCGAATCGCATGGCGAAACCACCGAGTCGCACGCTCATGTCGTCCCAGGGATGATCGTCGTCCGAGTAACCGCCTGCAAACGAGCCGGTTGCCGACGCCAGAACAAACAGCAACGCCCATCGGACAGTTCGAACCGTCATCGGAGGAGCCCCCCTTCATTCAGCGCGCCGATGGTCAACTCGACGAAATCGCCCGATTGTTTCCTTAGTTGTTCCTTCCTGTGGCCGTCGGTGCGGCCGGCCCAGACCCGGTACCAGTTCATGGATTCCCAGACCGCGATTTCTAGACCGAATCGGGTTGCTGCACGGGCTTCGACCGGAAGGGTCTTCTCGATCAACATCCGCAGGCTGGAGTCCTTCTCCATCTCAGCGGCCCAGCTTTCGCCCCACGCGCCGTGGTCAGCGTTCTTGAGCGGGACCAGTCGGATACTGATGGCGCCGTCGATACCCTCTTCCATGATCCGATCCAGTAGCTCGTTGCGATCTTCGATCGCCTGCAGGTCGGCGACCAGCGAATAGCTCGTTACGCCGTCGATCTTCTGAGTACGAAGATGGCTGACAAACTTGTCCTCAAAGTGGTGACGAAGTTCCTGGTCATCGGTGATGCCGATAACGATCAGCTTCTGGAAGTCGTTGTTCTTTCCCGGGACGGGGGTGGGACTTCGCCAGCTCTCGACGATCGTCGGGGAGTCTTTAGCAAGACCCGCGGCGACGAGACAGAGCATCAAGATCAAGCCGATCGTCGCGTTCTTGCGCATCGTGTCTACTCCGAAGGGTACTTGCGAAGCATCTTCGACAAGACCTTGTTCAGCTTTTTCTCGACCTTGTCGGGGGTCGGGTTCGACGGCATATCGTTCTCTGCCATCCCGCGCCAGACGGTCTCACCGTTGCCGGCGTCCAGAAGATCGACAATCAAGGTTCCTACCTCGACATCGTAGACGTCGACGTCGACGGACCCCGCAATCGGGCGTCGCCATCGTCCCATGTAGCCGAAGTCATCGACGTTGACCCGACGCGTGGTATCGAGCGCGACGTGGTAGAGGAGGTAGAGGTCGGGGTCTCCGTCAGTCGGCATGAGGCCCACCGTCGCCAGCTGCTGCTCCACGACTTTCATGATCCGCTTGTCCATGAGTGAGCTCTCGGCAGGTGTCCCGACTTTCCAGGCGAACGTCTTGTACGCCGAAAAATTAACGTCGGTGTCGAAGTCCACCGTGACGGCTGCACTGGCCGGAACAATAGCCAGTGTCGCGACAAAAAAAGCGACAGCGAAATCCATCTTGCGCATCGGTGATTCCCCTAAGAAGTTTCGGAACGGAGTCGATCGCGATTATATCGGCATCCCACCGCCGTGACCAGATCGCAGCTAGAACGGTACGCCAAACAGGATCCGCACAGAGGACAGTTTTTCCCCGAATCGAACGCCGATCCCGATACGGCTGATGTTCAGTAACCAGAAGCCAAACGGACGATCGAACCCCAGTGTGACCCCGAGCTCATTCTGGTTCCGCAGTTCGATGGTCTCTCCATTGAGTTGATCGAACGTGAGCGCTTCGAGAAATCGCCGTCGGATTGCATAGACGCTCCAGTCGGCCCCCCGACTAGCCAGCGAACGCGAAATCGGGAATCGGACGTCCAGACCCGTCTCGAGCGTCGTGAAGCCGTCGCTTGGCCCTCCGCCGGCGAGGGTCGCCCCGTCGTAGTCCAATCCAAGCCCGAACCGATACAGGCGCTTCTCGCGGGGGACCTCGGCAACACCACGGATACCGGTAGAATAGATATAGGCGACTTCCTCATCGTCGAAATCCGTGCCGGCACCCAGCTCCGCGAAAGGCCGCAGGACCCAGAGCTTGCCGGTGGGGACCTGAAACTCGACTCCCGCCATCGCACTGACGGTCGCGACATTCTCGCGCAGTTCCCCGCCGAACGCGTCACTGGCCTGAAACTCATGAAGGCCGATGGAAACCGGAAAGTGAAGCGTGGCACCCCAGGCATGGTCCTCCATCGATCGCAGCGTGTACGAGATCGGCAACCGAACCGCCTGGACCGATTGCCCGACCACATTGGAGAACGCCGTGTCCGAGACGGTATACGCGTGGTTCACGAGGGATGAGGGATCCGTGGCAGCGCCACCCGCTTGACCGGCTGCCGGCATGCACGCCGCCATCAACAGGACTGGAATCAAGACGGTTCGCACGTCGGCATTCTAGCCGAAGCGGATCCCTCGACATGCTAACCTTTTCGGGTCGCCCCTCAAGGAGTCAACCATGTCCCATCGAATGCGAAGTCATCGTCTGGTCCTATCCGTCACCGTCGCTTTACTGCTCCTCGGCTCGACGACGATTGGCGCGGACAATACCAACTGGTTCGTCTCGTTCGAGCGGGTTCAGGTTCCACCCGTTGAACGAAGTGACACCACCCAACTCGTGGATGCAGGAACCATCCAGACCGACGGATTCTCCGAGCTGGTGTTCAGTCTGGGTGGAGAGTTCAAGGAGGGAATTCCGGAGTCCGGAAAAGTCGGCGTCATTCTAATTCCCGACATGCCCGTGTTCACGGAGTTACTTCGCACCGAAGGGGAGTTCATCTTCCCACTTGAGGCCAGCGTCGACATTCGCGGATTATCGAGTGCGATCTTCATCTCGGACCAACAGACGGCCAAGGTCGCGTTCCCGCGCTACCGGGTCTATGTCTACAACGAGACGACGTCCGGCGCGATGGTTTCGTTGTTTGTCTATCGAACACGGTGACGGACGGGTGGAGAGATACAAATACACGTTGCTCCTGATTGCGTTGCTCGCCCTCGTGGTCGCACCTCTGATTCTCGGCGGCACGGTCGAGAGTTCCTATGTCTTCGGCGTCAGCTCCCTGGTTGTGATGTTGTTCGGCGTTCTCGCAGCACTACAGCATCGGAAGGCCCGCATCGTGGTGATCGTGCTGGCCGCGCTGGCGGCGCTCTCCCAGTTATCAAGTTTCATCTTCGGCTCACACCACTACGCTCAATCGAAGATCGCCGTCTTCGCCGCGTTCCTACTGTTTATCGCGGTCGTGATCGTGATCGATGTCCTCCGCGACGAGGCCGCAACCTGGGACAAGATTCAGGGTGCGATCGCCGCGTATGTCGTGTTCGGTGTGGCGTGGGGGCTGCTGTACGCGTGGGTGATCCTGAACGACCCGCAGGCGTTCAGCGGCGCGGTACAACGAACGGCCGAGGACGCCGGCCAACCGATGATCTATTTCAGCTTCGTGACGCTGACCACGCTGGGCTACGGCGATATCACGCCGGTCAGTCATACCGCCCGAACCCTCGCCTGGTTGGAGGCCGCATTCGGTCAGATCTATCTCGTCGTCCTTGTCGCCCGTCTGGTCAGTTTGCAGCTGACGAGCAAAGTGGCCTCATCTCGGAATGATGGGTAGAGTGTGAGCATCCTCCATTACGTTGTTCGGAGAATCCAATGAGAACGATTCTGATGGTATTGGCCCTTATCTCGTCATTTCCTGCCATCGCGGAACTGACGATCGAACACGAGAGTGACGTCGACTTCAGCGCGTACAGGACGTTCGCCTGGGCCGAGGGGCCAAGGGCTGCTCGCCCCGAGATCGCAACGTTGATCACCGAAGCCGTCGAGCGAGAGTTGCTCGCGAAGGGACTGGTTTCACTGGAGACCGGCCAGGCCGATCTCCAGATTTCGAGTCATACGTTCGTGTCGGGACAGGCTCTCACGACCGGAAGTTATGCCCGGGTGGCCGATTTCGGTGTCATCACATCCGACGTCGTCGTCAAGTCCGAGGGCGTCCTCATGATCGATCTCATCGACCCTCAGTCGGGCCGGACCGTGTGGCGAGGATTTGCCAGCGAGGTAATGGGCGATCCAAAATTGCCAAAGCTTCGCAAGAAGATTGATCGCGTGACCCGAAAGATGTTTCGTCAGTATCCACCCGAGTAGGTGTTGCCCCGGACTCGGCGAAAGTGGCGAGGCGTTTGCCTCCTCGGTGTAATCGTTTTCGTAATCGCGACGGTGGTGCCGTCCGGCCATCTCGCGCAGGAAACCACGCTGGAACTTGTCGACGGGCGCAAGCTTCACGGCATCGCGGTTCGACGAGACGGAGGCGTGTTCATCCTCACACTGGAATCCCGAACAGAGCTTGCCTTTCCGGTAGAGTTGGTTCGTGCGGTCCACGTCGGTGACAGCGACCCACCGTCCACCGCGCCCACGGGCATGCGTGTTGCGGAGCCGGAGACCCTGGCGGGCCCGACGATCTCGGCCCCACGCACCGAAGATCAGCTGGCGGTGCTCGGCAAACCCGCCACGTTTCAGAAAGGCGTGATCGACTCGCGCTGGACCCCGTCGACCGACTGGAACATGGACCCTCACACACAGAACAACTTCAATCCGTCAACCTGGAGCCAGTCTCCGATCGATCCAACCTGGGAGCCGACGTCGGCCTTCGACGCAAACAAGGATGTCCTTGCGAAGAGCCGCTCGAAGTTTCGCCCGAGTATCATCGACTCGACCTGGACGCCGACGGACGCCTTCGCCGACTGATTACTAGACCAACAAGGAGTTACCCGATGGACCGAGTGAATCAACGACTTCAACGCTCAGCCTGGCTCACCCGAACAGTCTGGATGGTGGTTTTGCTTCTGGCAACAGCACCGATGGCTCTCGCCCAAAGCGATTCGTCGAACCGCGACATGGCGACGGACAACGTGCTCGTGACCGTTCGAATCGGCAAGATGGAAAACGCGAAGCGTATTCCCATCAAGTCTTTCGAACTGATCGTCGCCCCGGGGACTCCGGGGTCGAAGCTACTCAGTGGTCAGCGTGTACCGATCCCGACCGGCGGTGCGGACGGCGCGATTACCTATCAGAACATCGGTTTCGTCGCGAACGTCGCAGCCTGGCTCGTGGACAAGGATGCGATTCGTATTGTCGCCGACATCGAGGACAGTCGGCTTGTCGCCGGTGTCGACGGCGCTGCTCCGACTATCGAGACTCGCCAACTGACCGTCAACACCACGTTGACCCCCGGGAAGCCGTTGGATCTGGTTCACGCCAGCGCCGTCGACGACCTGGAGGGCTACGTTCAGATGGAAGTTGAACTGCTCGAATAGTCCATCAGAATGCCGGCCACTGTTCGTACTCGCCGTTGGCGAAGACGATATCCCTGGCCGGGTCATCGGATGTGATCTCTCCCAGTCCGGCCTCGACGGTGTAGTCGGCCTCGAACACGCCGTCCTTGCCGGAAGAGACGACACGGTAGCTCTCGCCATCGGTCCAGTAGACGAACGCATTCCCCCACGCATCCTTGAGAGGCAGACTGCGGATGTAGATCGGCTGCACCGCTAGCTCGATCTTGACGATCGGCTCCAGCTTGTCCACCGGCTGGCTGGGCCACGCGTCGTTATCCAGATGGTAGGCCTCGAAGACGATCCCGATGGAGCGCATGTCGGCCATCGTTCGTCTCTGCTTTCCCCTCTCCATCGCCTCCAGGACGTGACCCGGTGCGGCCACCAGTTCGCCGTCGAAGACCAGGAAGTCGTCGCCGGTTTCGTCGATGGTGGGGAGGGAGGCCACATAGTCGGAACCCTGCTGGCCGTCGTCACCGAAGCTGATCAATGCCCAGTGCTGGTCGCTGCACCAGACCTGCAGCGGTCGGGTCCAGCCATCCTGGACGATCAGGCCTGCACGCACCTCTGCGGGCAAGATCGTCTGCAGCTCGCCGGCCTCATGGAGCAGGAGGTCATCGAAGGGGCAGGCGGTCCCTGACTCTCTCTCGCTCTCGATCACCATCACGCCCGTCATCAGGGCGTGGGCGGTGGCGGTCTCGCCCGGGGAGAGTTCCATCACCTCGCCAGGAGCGGCGGTCGCCGGCATGGCCGCCAACATCAATAGAATCAACCAGTTATGTCTCTTCACGATCTCTCCTCCGTTGTCTCGTCTGAATAGGTGTCCTAATGTCATAGGACACTATACAGTCACGATCCAGAAGAGGCAAGTCGCTCCGCGAAGGCCCGGGTTGCATCGTCGGCGGGGTAGAACGATTCGATGACCAGCTCTTCCAGGGTCGCGTCGCCGACGGCACCGAAGCTGGCCAGAGTGTTGATCCAGGTCACCTGCTGGTCCCCGTAGTCCATCTTCATCGGCACCAGCGGTGGAGGGCTCTTCTCCAGGTCACGCCGCTTCAGGAGCGGGGCGACGTCGGGGGCCGCGATCGACCGATCCCACAGTTGTTGAAGCCGATCGTCGTTTCCCACCCGGACCCGTTGCCGGTGGAGCCGTCGCAAGACGGCCATGGCCACCTCTTCCCAGTTGAGGAGCTGTTGACGGACCGGTCCCGGCTGGAAGATCAGGTCCAACGCGTTGATCCCGCTGAGCGAGCCGTTCTCGTCGGCCAACGGCTGCAGCATCAGGAACTGCGGGCGGTTCCAGGCGACGAATTGCCAGTGCCGATCCATGGCCAGGGCTGGATAGGGCTCGTGCGCGGCGAGTAGGTAGGTCACCGCCTCCCGAGCCTTGCGCAGCTCGTCGTCGTCCAGGGTCCGTTCACCGAAGATCGGTGCGAAGCCGGCGCTGGTCAGCCACGCATTCTGCTGGCGTAGCGGAAGATCCATCGTGCGGGCCAGCTGCAGGACCATCTTCCGGCTGGGCCGAGAGCGACCGGTCTCGAGGAACGAGATATGCCGGGACGAGGTCCCGGCGTTGAGTCCTAATGAAAGCTGACTGAGGCCGCGGTGAGATCGCCAGCCCCGAAGCTGTTCCCCGAAGGTTTCCATAAGATCATTACCTCTGAGGTAATTGTTAACATTACCTTTCCAGAGGAAACTTACTCCGTAACACACGGCCACACAAGCCAAAACGGAGGAATCATGAAACGGACCCTCATTCTTATCGTTCTCGCGACGCTCACCGGGTCGCTCCACGCAGCACCCTCACCGGAACAGGTCGTCGATCGTTACTTCGACGCGTACAGAGACGCCGACGTCGTCACCATGACCGCCCTCTATGACGAAGACGCGGTCTTCGAGGACGTCAATCAGCGACATCATCTGGAAGGTCGAGAACAGATCGGCCAGCTGCTTGGCACGCTCGTCGCCATGCATCTGCAGATGGATCTCAAGGAGAGTCGGCGCGTGGTGCAGGGCAACACGGTCGTCGTCGAGTACGCCTACACCGGGCAGCTGAATGGCAAGGCCCTTGGCCACAGTGTCGGCAAGGAGAGTTGCCCGGACCTGGAGTACAGCCTACCGACGACCAGTTGGTACCAGGTCGAGAATGGCCGGATCGTCAGTCACAAGGACTTCATCGACCTGGCGACCTACAAGGAACTGCAGGCGCAGATGTTGGCGGCGGGGGAGTAATCCCCGAACACCGACCTCCGACGTCCAGCTCCCCCCTCGCTATCCTCTAAGATGAGGAGTGTTGGGCCGGATCATTGGAATCTCGGCCCCGGGGGAGGACTCGATGCCGAACTTCATGGCTTCACGTGTGCGGATTGCGTTGGGCTTGTTGACCGTTGCCGCGTTGTGTTGGGCACCGCACGCCGAAGCGCAACGTACGGTTAAACCCGTCCTGCACGGTAAACACTGGGTGGCGATCACCGGCAAGCCGCTGGGTGCCACCGCCGGCGCGACGATCTTCGCCCAGGGTGGCAACGCCGTCGATGCCGCCTGCGCGATGCTCGGTGCGACCAGCACCATGTGGGACACGCTGGGCTGGGGCGGCGAGACCCAGGCGTTGATCTACAACCCGCACACCGGCGAGGTGAAGGGCATCAACGCGTTGGGCGTGGCACCGACCGGTGCGACCGTCGAGTTCTTCAAGGAGCAAGGCCTGCAGTACCCGCCGGAGTTCGGGCCCCAGGCCGCGGTTACGCCCGGCACGCCGGGTGGATTGATGGTGATGCTGGCCGAGTTCGGGACCGTGTCGCTGGAACAGGTGCTAAAACCGTCGATGCAGATGGCCGAGGGCTATCCCGTCGAGGCGTCGCAGGCCAACAACATGGAACGACGGAAGGCGATCCTGGCGCAGTGGCCCCACTCGAGGGCCGTGTTCCTTCCGCACATGAAAGACGACGACTCGCAAGAGCGCGCCGCGCCGTATCCGGGAGAGATCCTCAAACAGCCGGACCTACTTGCAACCCTGACCAAACTGGTCGAGGCCGAACAGAAAGCGTTGGCGGCGGGCAAGACACGCAAGCAGGCGATCTACGCGGCCTACGACCGTTTCTATCGCGGCGACATCGCCAAAGAGCTGGTTCGCGGCAACCGGGCGGAAGGTGGCCTGTTCACGATGGAGGACCTCGATCGCTGGCAGGTTCACATCGAGGATCCGGTCCACACCAACTACCGCGGCATCGACGTCTACAAGCTGACACACTGGGTGCAGGGTCCGGTGATGCTTCAAGCGCTGAACATCCTGGAGAACGTGGACGTCAAGGGTCTGGGTTACAACAGCGCCGCATACATCCACGCGTTGTACCAGGCGATGAACCTGGCGTTCGCCGATCGCGATTTCTACTACGGCGATCCCTACAATCCGCCGGAAGAACCGATCGCGGGGTTGCTGTCCAAGGAGTACGCGCGAAAACGTTTCGAAACGATCGACTGGAAGACTAATAATCAGGATGCTCGCCCGGGGGACCCCTACCCGTTCCAGGGCGGCGAACATCCGTTCAAGAAATTGCTCGACCAGTGGACGCCCATCCCACCCGCCGCGAACGCAGAAGGAGAGGATGGCTGGCAGCAGACACGAACTTTCACCGACGAGGAGGCGTTCCACGCAGGGACGACATCGATTCAGGCCGCCGACGCTGAAGGCTGGATCGTCTCGATCACGCCCAGCGGTGGTTGGATCCCCGCCTTCATCGCCGGCGAAACCGGGATCGGACTCTCTCAGCGGATGCAGAGCTTCGTGTTGGACGAACGACTGAACCCCTACAACCTGGTCGAACCGGGCAAGCGGCCTCGTGCGACGCTGACTCCCGGCATGGCGCTCAAGGACGGCAAGCCCTACCTGTCGTTCGCCGTCCAGGGCGGCGACACCCAGGACCAGAACCTGCTGCAGTTCTTCCTGAACGTCGTCGAGTTCGACATGAACGTCCAGCAAGCCGCCGAGGCCGCCAACATCACCAGCTATCAGATGCAGAGCTCGTTCGGTGCCCACAAGTCCGAGCCCGGTCGGCTGCGGTTGAGAGACGACGTTCCGGCATGGGTTCGCGCCCGGTTGGCGACGATGGGTTATTCGGTAGAGACCAGGCCAAGGACCTCGGGACCCATCACCGCCATCTACTTCGATCGCCAACATGGCTCGATGTGGGGCGGCGCCAGCGATTTCGGCGAAGACTACGGGATTGCCTGGTAGCCGATTTGCGGATCAAGGAGAACTCATGAAGAGACGAGGGATCGTGTTCCTGATTGCGTGGACGCTTGCACTGCCGACGTTGGCCGGCATCCACCCCGACGCGCCGCCGGAGACCACGCAGTACTCCTTCATAATCGGGAAGTGGGATTGCACAACCCGCTTCATGGGCGGGCCCGACGGAAAGTACGTCGAGGGCCGCGCCACCTGGACAGGTGAGTACTTTCTGGGTGGATTGTCGATTCGGTATGAGATTCACAAGGTGACTTTTGTGTGGGAACATGTGTCTTTCTAGGAGTGATGGTGGAAGATCGTCAACCGGATCCGGACGCGGAGTTGGTCTCGGACGCTCAGGCTGCCGCGGATGGGGACCATCGTCCATTCGAGGCGCTGGTTGCGCGTTACCAGGAGAAGGTCGTGACCAATTGCCGCTACATGACCCGCTCGTCGGCGGATGCCGAGGATCTGGCCCAGGATGTGTTTCTTAAAGCTTACTTTGGACTGCCCGGATTCGGCGGACGTTCCAGCTTCAAGTCCTGGCTGCTGCGTATCAAGGCCAACCATTGCTTGAACTTCCTCAAACGCCGGGCGGGAGAGAAACGAGTCGATATCGACGACGTCAGCGAGGCGGCGTCGGAGTTGCATGTAGAGCCTAAGGCGGAGAGCTTGGTCCATGCGGTGGACGAGCGGGGCCGCATCGTGGCGGTGCTGGACCTCATGTCCGACACGCTGCGCGTTCCATTGATTTTGCGCGATCTGGATGGGATGGCCTATCAGGAGATCGCCGACGTGTTGGGTGTTCGGCTGTCCGCCGCGAAAATGCGGATCAAGCGGGCCCGCGAGACGTTCCAGGAGATGCACCGCGAAACCGAGAGCTCTAGAGGATCGGACACATGACGGACGGTACGGACGGTCGTCGGCCGCAGCGTGAAGAGAATAGCGACACGGGCGAACCCGTGGTCGAACTGGCCACGTTGACGGCCCCAGTGCCGACCGGTTTTTCGGGGCGGTTGCATCGGCGCATCGATCGCCGCACGTTGGCCAACAACGCACTCGCAGCAACCTGGCATTTCCCGATCATCGTGGCACTGGAGTTCTTGACCATGATTTTCGAGCTCTTGGGAATCGGTGACAAGAGCGACAAAGGAGATTCCCGGTGAGAGAAAAGCTACTCGAATCGTACAACGGCCTGATGGATTCTGTGGTCACTGCTGCGCCCAAAGTCGTCATTGGGATCCTGCTGTTCCTTGTCGCGCTCATCGTGGCCAAGATCGTCGAAAAGGTGTTGCGGGCAATCCTCACCCGTGTCCGTTTTGACAAACTTGTGCAGAAAGCCGGTATCGACAAGACGCTCCAGCGCATGGGTTTGAGGCGCGAGCTGAACGAATTCGTACCGCGTTTGGTCTATTTTCTGTTGCTGTTCCTGTTGGCCAAGATCCTGGCCGATGTTTTAGGCCTGACCGCTATTTCGCAGGCATTGACCTCTTTCTTTGTGTACCTGCCCAACCTGATCGCCGCGCTGTTGTTGATCGTGATCGGCAGCGCCGCAGGTCAGTTTGTAGGAGAAATGATTGCCCGGGCAGGCGAGGAGGCCGGTCTGGAATTTGGGCGTCAACTGGGACGGTTGGTCTCCGCCCTGATCATCTTCATCGTGGGCATCATGGCTCTCGGCCAGCTCAAGATGGAAACGGAGATGATTCACCTGGTGGCCAGCATCGTGCTGGGTGGGATCGTCATCGCCTTCGCCCTGTCCTTTGGGCTTGGTGCACGGGACGTAACGCGCAACCTACTTGCGGGCTTTTACGCGCGTAAGGTGTTGCAAGTGGGCAACCAGCTTGAGATCTCCGGCCAGCGCGGTGTGCTCAAGGCTGTCACTCCCACACATACGTTGATCGAGAATGGGAACCGCACGATCAGTGTGTCCAACACTCGATTCATCGACGAGATTATGACCCAGGAGCCGCCCGACTCCTGATATTCGCAACGTCACTCGCCGACGCGAGGTGCCTAAAACTCGTGGCGGGCCGTGTCGGTCCCGTAGACCGTTGGTTCGCGACGAACGTCACATCGGGGGTTCTAGCCAATCTGGATGTGACTTTGGCGGCCGTTCCTTGTCCATAAAAACGGGAGCGGTGTGATTGACGCAGCCCCATTCGATAGAAAAACCACCCTCGCCCAGGCGTGGGGAACCTTAAGGAGGGGTACTGGTATGAAGAACGGAAAGCTCTTGATCGCGGCGATAGCCATAAGCGTGCTTGTCGCCAGCGGCTGCAGCACTCGAAAAGACGTCAGTTCGACGGCGGACCTTCAGCAGCAACTTGAGATGCGAGAGGTTGAAATCAAGGATCTGCAGTCCTCGATGGGCAAGATGGAAGCCGACCTCGACGAGAAGGACGCTCAGATTCAGGCCAAGCTCGTGGCGGCCGAAGAGGCGAAGCGCATGGCCAACGATGCCGAGGCGCGTGCCCGCGCGGCGGAGCAGTCCGGCTCAACGCCTTCCTCGGCGGCGGCCAGTGTTGCGGGTACCGAGCTACTACCACCCAACGCAAAGGCCGGTGAGTGCTACGCGCGGGTTTTCCTCCCGCCGACCTATAGCACCAAAACCGAGAGAGTTCTCGAGCGCGAGGCCTCCGAGCGGATCGAGGTGATCCCGGCGAAGCACCAGATAGTCGAGGAAACCGTCGAGACGAAAGCCGCGTCCGAACGAGCCGAAATCGTACCCGCCGAGTACAAATGGGTCGAGGAGAAGGTCCTCGTCAAGGAGGCCAGCAGCCGCATGGAAGCTGTCGCCGCTGAGTACAAATGGGTCGAGGAAAAGATCCTCGTCAAGCAGGCTCACACGACCTGGAAGGAGGGTCGCGGACCGGTCGAGAAGGTGGACAACGCAACCGGCGAGATCATGTGCCTGGTTGAAGTGCCTGCGCAGTACGAGACGGTGAAGAAAAAGACGCTCGTGAAACCGGCGACGACCCGTCAGGTGGACATTCCCGCCGAGTACAAGACCGTAAAGCGCCGCGTGATGACCAAAGCTCCGACCGTCAGGACGATCGCGATCCCGGCCGAGTACACGACCGTCAAGGTCGACAAGCAGGTCTCGCCGCCGCAAGAGAGGCGAATCGAAATCCCCGCTGAGTACAAGACCGTGCCGAGGACCGAGAAGTTAACCGACGGTGAGATCGCATGGCGCGAGGTTCTGTGCGAGACGAACATGACCCGCACGACGGTCACCGACATCCAGCGAGCTTTGCAGCGAGCCGGTCACAATCCCGGGCCGATCGATGGAGTCTACGGTACACGCACCAACGCGGCCGTCCGCTCGTTCCAGAGAGCAAACTCGATCCCGACGGGTGGGCTGACGATCAAGACGATCGAGAAGCTCGGTGTCGACCTCTAGAAATCTCTCTGTCGTCATCGTTTTCGTCTGTTAGAAGGTCCCGTCGCGGTTCTGCGACGGGGCCTTTCTTCGTGCCCGATCCGTCGCGGTGGCCGCCGCCTTGACAGGCGGCTCAGCGATCTTAAAGATGGTTCAAGACCCGGAAAGGGGGCGAACTGGATTCGACGGGGAGTGTATTGGCGGGAGTAGCACGTCGAGTTCCGTTAACTCGTTAAACAAGCGGAACACTTTAGTTGACAACAACAACTACGCACTCGCAGCTTAATTGACTGTGACGTCTACCAGGTGGCCCGCCCGAGGCGATTTGGATAGGCGCTATTAATTCGGGATAGTCCGGTGACGATGCCTGTGGTCACCGGGCGAAAATTACAGGCTGGCGCCATGTAGCCTGAAACTCGGCGACGGACGCGTGAGATTAAACGAGTTATCTAAACGTGTAGAAGCTTTCGTACTTTCCTTCTCGGACGCGGGTTCGATTCCCGCCGCCTCCACCAAAAGGGGACAGATCTATTTTTCTGTTCCCCGAAAATCGGCCACGGTCTACCGGATTGTTACTTTGCAGGAGTAAGCGGTCTGTACCTCAGGACTACCCCTGAGGAGACCGTCATGACGATCCGCGCCCTGATCCTGATTCTGCTGCTGACCCCCGTCGCTTTTTCCGCAGACGACGGAATCGAACTCGAGATGACCGCCACCGGCAGCATCTTAGGTGGCAGCGGCGCCAACCTGACCTGGACCGGCGGCAGCCCGCAGTACGAGGTGCGGCGCTCCGCTGATCCGAACACACTCGGCGCGATCTCCTCCCTGCAGTCGCTGACCTACGGCCAACAGTGGAACGACTTCCAGGTCGGCACCGGCGACCTGGTGTTCTACAACGTCGTCAGCCGCTCCAACTGCTTCGACGCCACCGCCGACGCCTACGTCAGCGCCTTCTACCCCAACGACAACTTCGGCAACGAGGATGCCCTCGAGCTGGACGGATCGCCGACGAAGATCAGCTACGTCCAGTTCCCGGTGCGGGATGCCCTGCCGCCGCGTGCGGTCATCAACTCGGCGACGCTGCGCATGGGCGAGCTCTACGCGACCGACGACTCGGAGATCCAGGTGCGACGGGTCGGAGAACCCTGGAGCGAGGATACGATCACCTTCAACAACCGGCCATTCACCACCGCCAACTACGGGATCGTGCTGCACACCGGCAACCCCGACTGGCGCACCTGGAACGTGACCAATCTCGTCAGAGATTGGATCGGCGGCACGCAGCCCACGTTCGGGATCGAGTTGTATCCGTACGGCGAGGACGACTTCGTCGGTTACGCGGCGCGTGAAGATGTCCCGCCGCAGCTCTGTATCGACTGGGAAAGCCCGTTCAACGATGCCTGGTTCCAGTTGCAGGCGGCCTCGGCCACGCCACCGACGATCGAATCCGAGAACGGCGTGATGCTGTCGCTGACCGCCGACGTTTCGGTGGTCCGCTTCGATCCGGTCTCCGCGGCACTCGCGTTTCTCGACAGCTACAAGGCGCTGTTCGCCCTCGACGACGTCTGGGCCCAGACCTGGCTCGATCGCATCGTCACCGACGACGTCGGCATCACCAGCGTCACCTTCGGACTGCGCAAGGACGGCATCCGCTACCGCTCGGACCGCGTCTCGGTTCGCATCGCGCCGGGCACCCCGCCGTTCGTCCCGTATCGGGTGGTCAGCGCGTCCAACTGGCATCGCGACCACGGCTTCGAGCAGAACACCGACATCGTGGTGACCGAGCAGATCGCACGGCTGATCGCCGACGCCGAATTCGGCGAGACGGGAGTGAGGATTCTGGGCGAGCCGTACCTGCAGTGGCACAACCCGAACCCATGGATCGAGCAGACCGACCCTCATCGTCCCGTCTGGCGTGTGGCCGCACAGGTTCAGGATGCCGGCAGCGGAGTCTGGAACGACTGGCTGATCCACATCGATGCCGAGGATGGATCGATCGAATCGAACACCGTCACCGACGAGACGGTTGGCGATCGACCGGGGGAAGAGATCCGGGTCTATTCGGTCAACCTGACGCGAGAAGGCAACTGCTGGGACGACTCGCCGAACCGGGATCTGTGGTTCACCACGCTGGGATTCACGACGGAGTACGCCAACCTGCCGGCCGGGTCGGACACGTTTGCTGACGGTATCGATGCCTGGAATGGATACCACGGCACCTACCACTACTTTTACGACGTATTTAGTCGCGAGAGCATGGATGGCTCCGGCGTCCTACTCGAGACGCTGGTCGATGTCGCGTCGCGAACGGGGAACGCCGACTGGAACAACGCGTCGTTCAACCGCAACTGCAATCACATGCGCTTCGGTGACGGCTGGGCCGTCCCGGACATCATCGCCCACGAGTTCACCCACGGCGTCGATCGCTTCAGCAACCAGCTGATCTACGCCAATCAGTCGGGAGCCCTGGACGAGAGCTATGCCGATTACTTCGCAGCGATGGTCGACGGCAACTGGACGATCGGCGAGGCGCGGGAAGACGGAACACGCAATCCGATCCGCGACATGTCCAATCCTCCGATGCGCGGCGACCCCGATCACCGTGATCCGGCACGTAGTGGCGACGGGACCGGTCTGCGACCCGCCGTCGCTGTCCCGGCGGGCGGAACCGGTGGCAACGACTGGGGGGCGGTGCACACCAACAGTGGTATCCCGAACAAGGTCGGTTTCCTGATCACCGATGGCGGCCAGCACAACGGCTTGACGATCGCCGGTCTGGAACAGGCCAAGGCCGAGCGACTGCAGTACATGGTCTTCACGACCAAGCTGACCAGCTCGTCCAACTTCCAGCACGCCCGCGACATGACCGTCGAACACGCGCAGACGTACGTGTCGGGCGGCCATCACGACTTCACGTCGCTGGACGTCTGCGACGTGATCAACGCCTGGGCGTCGGTGGGCTACGGCGATCCGGATCTCGACTGCAACGGCGTCGTGGATTCCCCGGGCGGCGACGCCGACTTCGACGGCATCCCCAACGATCGCGACAACTGCCCGCTGGCCCGCAACATCGGCCAGCGCGATCTGGACGGCGACCTGACCGGCGACGACTGCGATCCGGACGTCGACGGCGACCTGTTCTTCGACACGGAGGACAACTGCCCGCGTACGGCCAATCCCAACCAGGCCGACACCGACGCCGACGGCTTCGGCGATCTCTGCGACGACGACGACGGCGACGGCGTGCTCGACCTGAACGACAACTGCCCGCTAACGCCCAACGAGGACCAGCGTGACCGCGACGGTGATTCGCAGGGCGATGTCTGCGACAACGATGCCGACAACGACGGCCTGGACAACAACGTCGACAACTGCCCGCTGGACGCCAACGCCAGCCAGTACGATCCCGACAGCGACGGCGTCGGCTTCCAGTGCGACAACTGCCAGTTCGACCCCAACCCCGGCCAGGAGAACCTGGACGGCGACGGCCAGGGCGACGTCTGCGACAGCGACGACGACGGCGACGACTTCGAGGACGGCAGCGACAACTGTCCGCTGTACTACAACCCGCGCCAGATCGACAACGACGGCAACGGGACGGGCCTGTACTGCGACGCCGGCGAGAAGTTTCAGTTGACCGCCTTCGCCGACCTGGTCGAGCTGGACATCTTCGTACAGAACACCGACCTGACGAAGCCGGTCGTGTTCCCGCTCTACCCCTGCGGCCAGGACACGACCTGTCCCAACTTCCTACCCGAGGGCTTCATGATGACCGTCGAGGTCGACACCGTACCGGCCTACCGGGCGCGTATCGTCGATGACCGCGGTTGGGGCGTGACCACGGCACTCGACGACCCGTCGGGCAGCTACACGATGCAGTTCGAGGTCGACGCCGAGTACTTCTATGGCGACAACGTCCAGACGCCGGAGTTCCGTGGTCGCAAGTACTTCCTCGAGTTGATGCCGGCCGCCGGCGCGTCGCCGGGAACGCTCAGCGGGGCGATCCGCGTCAGTGCGGAAGTGCCGGCGCCGTAACAATCCGGCGGGAGGTCGATCGCAAAGACCAACAGATTCAACAAACAGGTGTGCGCTACTCCGCTATCCGCCCTAGCCCGTACAGGTGACTACGCGTACGGACGTAGATCGTATCTTCGACGATCGCCGGCGTGGCGTCGATGACGCCGTCCAGTTTGTTGACGGCCAGCACCTTCATCTCGGCGCCTTGTTCGAACACGACAGCGGTGCCGTCGCGATCGAACACGTAGACGCGCCCAGCCGCGCCGACCGGCGAAGCCCAGATCGACCCCAGCGCCTCCAGCCGCTCGGGCGGCCGCCGCGGCTTGCCGCTGTCGGCATCGAGCACCGACAAGATGTTCTTGAAATGCTTGATGAAATACAGCGTGTCGTCGTACAGCAACAACGAGGGCACGTACGGTGTATCCCGGTCGTGCACCCAGCGCAGCGCGTCGCTCTCCTCCAATTCGCCCGAAGCCTGCGCCAGGTCAACCGCCTGCAGCATGGTGCCGCGATAGCCGCTGGCGAGATAGACCAGCCCGTTTCGGTGCACCGCCGTCGGGATCGTGTTGACCGTCATGCCCGAGATGCTCCAAAGCTCGCGACCCGTGGCGAGATCGTAGCCGCGGCTGCGGCCGGTTGCCGGAATCACGATCTGTGGTTTGCCGTCGTGCTCGACGATCAACGGTGTGGCCCATGACGTGACCTCGTCGGGCCGCGCTGTGCGCCAGCGCTCCTTGCCGGTCGCGGCGTCCAGCGCTACCAGAAATGAGTCGCCCTCGTGGTCCCAATTGATCACCAGGGTGTCTTTGTGCAGAGCCGGCGAGCTTCCCTCGCCGAAACCACGGCGCGTCGTCATGTCGCCGAGGTCGATCTGCCACAGCAACTGGCCGTTCATGTCGTACGCATAGGTCCCGTTGGACCCGAAGTGCGCATAGACGCGTTTGCCGTCGGTGACCGGTGAAGCGCAGGACCATGCCGAGTCGATGTAGTGGCTTTCGTGGGGCACCTGCTGCACGGCTGCGCGCTGCCAGATCAGCGTCCCGTCCACGCGCGAGTAGGCCATCACGAGAAAACGCTGTTCGACCGGTGGGACCTCGGGAGGCCACTCGTTACGCTCCAGCACCTCTGCGGCCGCCTTTTGCGATGCGGCGTAGGCTGCCGAATCAATCGACATCGAGCTCATCACGAAGATTCGGTCGCCCCAGACCACCGGGGACGACAGCGCGCGGCCAGGTACCTCGACCTTGAACCGGACGTTCCGGGTCTCGCTCCACTCAACCGGCGGATCTCCGTCGGGGCTGACTCCAGAGTGCAGCGGCCCACGCCAGTTGGGCCAGTTCGTCGGTTCATCTGCCTGGGCGGGTAGCCCTGAGACGACAACGAAGACCAGCAAGGCCGAAACGACGAAGTCGACGGTATGGATTCGGGGAGTCATGATCATCACCGAAGTATATCGCGGACGGATCTTCGTCAGCAGCAAAGTGGAAACCTTAGCCGGCGAGGTGTCAGGACAGGACTAGACCCCTTGCTACGGGCGTTCGTCGTAGCGCTTCGAGAACTCGGCACACTGTTCGCTGCCGCCTTCCGCATCGGCCCACGCTGCAATCCGCTCGATGTCGATCGGCTGGGAACGCGCGACGAGAAGCGCTTGCTCGAGGGATTCCGTGTCACTCCAATGGATGTAGGCCGCCATCCGGTCCAGCACGCAGTCCGTTGGATGCAGCAATCGTAGAAGGCCGAAGCGAGTCTTCCTCTCGGCGAAGTCGGTCACGAGCATCTCGCCGATCTGAACGGGGCCTGCGGGAAACTCGACCTTTAGGTCCGCACAACAGACTTAACCCAGAGCCACACCCCATGCGACGATGAGGATTCCAGCGGCTAACCCGAGGGCGACGAGTTGCAGTGCAGTGTTTTCCAGTTGTTCTCTGGGTATAAACCCGCACCCCACACCCACCACGAGGCCGGAGACCAGTCCCATCACATGGGCCAGAACATCGGTCCGCTCTCCACCCATGCCGGTCCATGCCAACAACAGCGCACCCGCTACGAGCGGTCCCAGCTTCCACGCACCTATCCTGCGGTGGCGCGCGTGCAAGAGGGCCAGGGTGACAAGCAAGCCGAGGGCGGCGAAGACGGCTGTCGAGGCACCCACTGACGAGTGCGTCGCGGGTTGCAGCAGCGCGTTTGCAATGTTGCCCAGAATCCCACCGACCAGAATGGCCAACCAGGTCACGCCCACACCCAGAGCCTGGGTTGCCAACAGTCCCAGTATCGATCCGAAGAGGACATTTCCAAGCAAGTGCCTGGCATCTATATGTAGCGTGAGAGCGGTGACGGCCCGCCACCCCTCACCCGAAAGCATCGAACCGGCCTGCGTTCGACCCCGATCAAACCAGTCGGCACCCAGTGCGTGTCGTTCGGCGAGGTACGCCACGGCAACGAGAAACGCCGAGTAGGCGAGGACTCCGATCCATCCTCCTGGCAACGGCGGCGGGATGGATTCCACCCGGGTTGAAACGGATTCCAACCGGTATTCGTCCAGTTCGCTAATTGCTCGCTCGCGATCGCTCTCCTCCACCAGTAGAACGAATTCCCCCGATCGGCTGCGAACCTCCGCAGGTATTCCGGCGGCGTCAAGGACTGCCCATAACTCCTGACTGCGCACACGATTCCGCGTCTGAAGCAGGACGATGCGAGTCTCGGTGGCGATAAGAAGTCTTCCTTTAGAGTTCGGGAACTCCCGGGTGCCGTAAGCTTACGCTCAGGAGGATCGCGATGGAACCCACTCCCGTTGAGACGCGGGTTCGATTCCCGCCGCCTCCACCAGTCTGCGACAAGCGCCAAGCGAGGGAGAGCTCTCCTGCTCACTCGAAGGCCGTCAGGTCTTCGCCCGGTTTGACGCCGCTGCGGGAGCGGGTAAGAAGAACAAAGGCTCTTTTGGGAAACCCAGGGAGTACGGTAGAGGGCAGGGTCCGATAATCTGCCCTTACGTGAACCTGTCGCGCAAGCGCTACACGGTTCGCACCTTCGAGGAAGAGCGCGAACGGATCCGCAGTTACGTCGGCGAGGCGAAGATCGCCACCGACGAGACGTTCGTACCCGCGGTGGACTACGTCGCCGGACAAGCTGCGTCACAAGATCGGTCGTGCGACGCGCAACGTGACCGACAAGGTGTTCCAGAAGCGTGCGGAGCGGCGCGACGAGAAGAACGCGTCAGAAGGCCGAGGGACGTACGCTCGTCTTCCGTTCCACGACCGAGGTCGTCCGTGTCGCGTCGTCGGCGCAGGGGCTGACGCGGCTGGCAGGGTACAAAGAAAAGTAGGGCCTTCTTGCGTCATAGAGAACCCATTATTCTTTGAATTCCCGTTGACATTTGCGACTGGAAGACTGCGAAAAGCGTTTTGAAACGCTGACCGATTCGCTCCGTGCTGGGTATATTGCGTGCATACCCGATCAGGAGAAATACGATGCCCGCACGCACCCTCGTTTCATTATTGTGTCTTGCTCTGCTGATCACGGCGACCGTCGCCGTCGCCGGCTCGACGACTCGTACTCTCGATCGCCGTCTGCCGCTGCAGGCGTGCGTGTTCCCACGGGTCGACTGCGCCGAACGGACGCCGATCTGTAGCGACGACTGTACCGTAACGGTACCGACGTGCGGCAGCGAAGAACCGGATGAACTGTGTTGTATCGCCTACGGCGATTCGATCCTCGGTAACGAGGCGATGGGGGAGGACTGCGCGACCGCGGAGTCGACCGACCTGACGTTCGATCTCTCCGATACGGTCGTGATCGAGATCTCACGCAATCCCGACGCGGACGAGGTCGTCGCGCGGCAAGAGCTGGGCTATCTGCTCATGGTCCGCGAGTCGGACTACCAGGCCGCGTTCGCCACGGAGCTGGCCCACGATAATTTCGGCGCGGAGATCGCCGCCGCCGACGCTTGCGACACCGATGGCGCCACCTGTTGCGCCCGCGAGGTCGAGGACGGCTGTTACGTCGGCGACGGACGACCGACGCTGCCGCTGGACGGCGATCTGATCGCGATGGCCGGCGGGAATCACGGCTTCGAAGAGCGCTTCGGTGCCGCCGCCGGGGCCGAGGGTGCCTGTTACTTCACGATTTCTGAAGATCCGCTGGCGCCGCGTTCGGCGACCTGGGAATTCGAAGGCGGTGCGGAGATCGAGACCTCCGAGAATTTCGCCGACCTGCTCGGCGAGCCGGTCATGCGTCAGGTGCTGGCGTTCCCGGAGGGTGCCAACGATGCGGTCGCCCGCCTGATCGTGCGCGGCGTCGATGCCGATCGTTACGTCCTGCACGGCTACTGGTTCAGTGCCTCCGGCGAGGAGTCGCCGGACCCGCTGGCCGACAGTTCCGGTGCGATCGACGTCACGGTGATCTACGGCGACGAGGCCGAGGCGTTTGACGCCGACGTCGACGGAATCCTCGACGGCTGCGACAACTGCCCCGACGTTCCCAACGGCAACTGCGACCAGGATCTGTCCTTCTGCGACTGGAACGGCGACGGCATGCTGAACGACGTCGAGACTTCGCGCGGCTTCCAGGCCGACTCGGACGGCGACGGTGAGGGCGATGCCTGCGAGGATCGCACCCCGCCGGTGACCACCGCGATCGCCGATCCCGCGGCCAACGAAAACGGCTGGAACAATACCGACGTCCTCGTCACGCTCTCCGCGCTGGACGAGGAAGGCGGCACCGGCGTGGTCGCGTTGACCTACGAACTGGTCGGCGCCCAGATCGAGGGTCCGACGACGGTCGACTCGGACATGGCGATGGTCACTATCGTCGAAGAGGGCGAGACCACCGTCCTGTTCTACGCCGCCGACTTCGCGGGCAACGTCGAGGAGACCCAGGAGTTGGTGATTCGTATTGACAAGACGGCGCCGGAGCTGACCTGCTCGGTGACGCCGGAGCAGATCTGGCCGCCGAACGGCAAGATGGTTGACGTCGTCGCCACGGTCGAAGCGACCGACGACGGCGCGGGTACTCCGGGCTTCGTGCTGGACTGGGTCTCGATGGACGAGTCGCTGCGGATGACGATGCGCTCGGACAACCGACCCTACATGGACGGTTGGGAACTGGGGACGGCCGACACCGAAGGCCAGGTGCGCGCCCGTCGTTCCGGTCGCGCCAAGTCCGGTCGTGTCTACGCGCTGGACTACTCCGCCACCGACCTGGCCGGCAACGTCGGCAGCTGCACCCTCGAGGTGCTGGTGCCCCACGACCAGCGACCCGGCGGTGACGAGGTGCGTGGGCGCTCGGTGCGCGGCATGCAGGGCAATGGGCGAGGCGAGGAGATGCGGCGGCGCCGGTAAGAAGAACAAAGGCCCTTTTGGGAAACCCAGGGAGTACGGTAGAGGGCAGGGTCCGATAATAGGCCCTTACGTCAACACCGAGAACTCACCAGGGGGCTGAAATCGGCCCGCGGCGCCCCCAGAGGGCGTTACCAGGTTGTTCGGCGTCACGGCCTTGCCCGCATCGATCTGCAACAGGCCGAAAGCGAGCTGGAGGTCGCGCGTCACCGACTGGCCACCAGCTGGGGCGGCAGCATTCCGCACTTCGACGCGGTGCAGGGCGACCTGGAGAGCTGTGGCTCGCTCCCCGAACTGGAGCAGGTGACGAGCGACGCGAAGCAGGGTCCGCTGGCCGCGCTCTACCGCGCTCAGTTGCAGGCGGAGGACGGCGCGCTGCGTTTGGCGCGCGCCAGCCGCGTCCCGGACTTCACCTACGGAGTCGGAACGCGACGCCACGAGTTGCAGCGCGGGGACGCGCGTTTTCGTTGCCCGGATCGCTCCGGCCCGGGTCGGACATCCGGTTCCTTTCACCCACAAGTTGCGTTAGTCTCAAGAGGTCTCTCATGCCCAGCCGATCCCATCAACACGGGCCCGACCCGTTCCCGGACGCCCGTCGCAAGGTCCACGCGCCATGACGGCGTCTCCGGATCGCCTGCTTCCGGTGCATCGCGCCGTCTATCTCTCTTCTTTCTCGCTGTCGTTGGCGTTGGTCGCGCTCGTGCTACCGAGCGACGTTCGCTGGGGATGGCTGCTCCTGCCGCTGCTGGGCGTCTCCGTCGTCGGCACGGTCTGGATGGGCCGGCGCCACCGACGTGGACGCAGCGTCGGACCGTTCCTGATGCTGGCCATGCTCAACCTGATGCTGGTGGTCCCCGAGCTGGCACTACGGGTCGGCGGGTTTCGCTACGAGTCCGGAATCCAGTTCGGTTACCCGCGCCCCACAGACATGGTGCGCCTGCTTCCCGACAAGCGATTGTTCTGGAGACTGCCCAGCACGCGTTCCGACGTCAACTCGCTCGGTTTCCCAGGAGACGAACCTCGCATTCCGAAGCCGGAAGGGGCGTTTCGCATCGTGTTTCTCGGCGACTCGTGCACCTACCAGGGCTATCCGACCTTCGTGGGAGGGTTGCTCAACGAGCGTCGCCTCGGCGATCTGGAGATCGACATCGTCAACCTCTCCGTCTCCGGCTACTCGTCGCACCAGGGCCGGATCCTGGCAGACACGCTGGTACCGCGGCTCGAGCCGGACCTCGTGTTCGTCTACTACGGCTGGAACGACCACTGGCGGGCCTACGGCGACATCGACGCGGACAAGGTCGTCGATGTTCCACGCGGCCTGCGTGCGACACGGGGCTACCGAAAACTCTCGAACCTGCGACTGGCGCAATTCATCCGTTGGCTCGGCGCCACGCTACGGAGTCGACCGGACGCGTCTGCGGGCCGGGTTCGTGTTCCTGCGGATCACTACCGTGCCAACCTGACCGCGATCGCGAACGCGATGGCTGAGCTGGGCACGCCGACGGTGTTCGTCACGGCCCCGACGACGCACTACCGGCTCGGCGTTCCGCAGCCGCTGATCGACCGCGGCTTCGGCAGCGACGCCGACTCGATCGTGGATCTGCATCGCCGCTACAACGACATCGTGCGTACCGTGACCGACCGCGAGGGGGTTGCGCTGTTCGACCTCGAGCGACGGGTCATCGACTCGCCCGAACTCGACCGGCACTTCCTACGGGACGGGATCCACTTCTCGGATCCCGGAATGCAAGCGATGGCCGTTCTGTTCGCCGACCGGATCGAGGAGCTCGTTTCGGTCGGCGCGCGGCTAGCTGAACCCGAGTAGCCGGCCGCCCTGATAGACGACGAAGCTCATCACCCAGGCGAGGGTCGTCATGTAGGCCAGCAGGAATTCAGGCATCCTCCAGCTGCGGGTAAGCGGAACAAGCGCCCTTTTTCGAAACTCACGGAGTACGGGCACAGCGCCAGAGTCCGATAATAGGCCCTTACGTCAACACCGAGAACTCACCAGGGGGCTGAAATCGGCCCGCGGCGCCCCCAGAGGCGGGGCAGATAAGCGCGGTGCACAGGCGGCGGACACAACTCCCCGTGCGCGCCAACTAAAACGGCCGGAAGTGCCGTGTTGCCGGTACATTGTAAGGGCCTGTCGGCTCGGCTGACGGGAACCATGAGACTATCGATGATCCTGATCTTGGGACTGCTGGTTCTTGGCCCGGTCTGGGCGGGCACCCCGGATGGTTCGACACCACCAAACGAAGGCGTCTGCGATGTTCTCGCATACCACACGCCCGGCTTGTACGGCCTGTGCATTGCCTACTGCGAAGCCCACGATGCGGATCTTATTTCGCCCAATGGCGACCTCGAAAACCTCAACGTGCCGAACCGCAAGATTCTAGAAAACTATCGCAAGAAGATGAAAACGGGCGATCCGGACATGCCATGCGTCCAGACCCCGTGTCCCTGCTGGTCCGCCGAGGAATTAGCCGGGTTGCGCAGGCCGTCGAAGACCGACTCGGTTTTTTTCCAGAAGGATGCTGAGGCGCCGAATAATCTAACGAACATAGATGGATGGAAAATACAGTCTACGGAAGACTATCTTACGCGGGTTATTAGTGTCGGAGCCTTCGTCTCCCAACCAGCCTGTCAACTCCGAGATATTTGCGCCGACGGGAATTGTTTGAACGTCATTCGTTTGTTTTCGATCACACCAGAAGAGTTTGAGACGTGCGAATCCCAGGTCGCTTCATCGGCAGCCGATCGAGGGCTTGATCTAACCCAGCCAGATTGCGGGATTTAGTTCGACAAGCCCCATTACTAACCGTCCAGTCTGTCACGGCCCCGGCGGGCGATTTACGAGTCATGAGATCCCGGAGCTATGTCACCCGCGGCGCCCCTCGGGCGGGTGGATCGTGGCCAGCACCCGCATCGGCCCCTGGCACGCCGGGCATTCAAGCGCGTCCACCGCGAACATTCGCCGCGTCAACTCGGCCCAGGAGTAATTGCGGGTTCGATCCCCGCCGCCTCCACCAACGGTCGCCCTAGGGCTGCGGCAACTCACCACCCTCCAGCCACGGCGCGCCTGCGTCGACCAGCGCGCGGCCGAAGGCTTCGACGTCACGGGCGACCTGCTCGACCTCGCCGTGTAACTCACCGATCTCCCGTTGTGCGATCTCGAGGCTCTTGCGGATCGTCGGCGTCGGACCGTAGGTCGAGCGTTCGACGCCCAGTTGGACACTGAACAGCCGTGCGTTGATCGTCGGTTTCACCTTTTCGCCGGGCTCCTGTCGTGCGCGACTCCCGTTGAGGCGCGCGTCGAGGGTGTGCAGGCGCCCGCGTAGCTCGTGGTAGCGCATCTCGAGTTGAGGGTTCGCCTGGGACCACGCCAGCACGTCGGCCATGCGCTTGGTCTTCGCGAGCTGCCCTTTTAGATCGACCTGCATCGCCGTGAACAGGCGATAGCCCGACTCGAGCTCGCGCCAGAACTGGGCGACCTGCTGCGGGTCGGCTCCCTTCAGAGCCCCCTCGCGCAGCGGAACCACTTCAAACGTACGAGGCTCCGAAAGTTCGGTGACCTCACCGCCGACCTGGCGGGTCAATGTGACCGTGAAGGTGCCGGGCGCCACCATCAGGCCCCGCGGCGGCAGGCCCCACATCGGCGGCGGCGGCTCGACTTGCAGCATCGCTTTGGGACGCGGGTAGCGCAGATCCCAGGCCACACGATGGAAACCCTTCTTGGTCGGACCTTCGACACGTCGCACGATCTCGCCGGCAGCGTCGCGCACCGTGAGCCAGATCTTCGGCTGCGGCTCCCGGTGTTCGGCCTCGACCGCGTCCCAGCCCGGGAACGCCACGGCCGTCTTCTCCTCGACGGCGGTCTTCTCTGTCTCCTGGCGGGTAGCCTTCGCCGTCTTCAGATCTTCTTTCAGGTAGTAGGTGAACACGGAACCAAACGGCGGGTTCGGCGCGAGAAAGTGCGAGGCGCCCTGGTCGCCCTTGCCGGGGTCGAAACCGAGTGCCGAGCGAGGCACGTACCACCATGCCTTGCGGGTGCCGAACAACGTCGCCGGTTGCTCGAGCTGTTCGACCGAGACCTCTCGCAGCGGCGCGATGTCGTCGAGCACGTAGAATCCGCGGCCGAAGGAAGCGCCGACCAGGTCGTCTTCCCGGCGCTGGATGGCCAGGTCGCGGAACGAGATCGTCGGCACCCCGCCCTTGAGGCGCAGCCAACGAGTACCGCCGTCGACGGTGAAGTAGATGCCGAACTCCGTCCCCGCGAACAGCAACTCCCTGCGCTCGTGGTCCTGCACCACACGCCAGACCAGCGTGCGGTCGGGTAGATCGCCGCGAATCGACTTCCAGCTCTTGCCGTTGTCCGTCGACTTCAGCAGGTACGGCGTGTAGTCGCCGTACTTGTGGTTGTCCAGGGCCACAAACACCGTCTGCGCTTCGTAAAGCGAGGCCTTGATGTCGTTGACGAACGCCGTGTCGGGAACGCCCGGAAGGTCGCCGGCCTCGATCAGGCGCCAGTTCTCACCGCCGTCGGTCGTCACGTGGAGCCGGCCGTCGTCGGTGCCGGCCCACAGCAGACCCTCTTGCATCGGCGACTCGGCCAACGATGTGATCGTGTTGTAGTTCGACATCGCCAGGACGTCCCAGGCGTTGTCCCAGCTCTGCGTCGCGCCCATGATCGGCAACTCGAAGCGATCCTGGTCGCGCGTCAGGTCGCCCGACACCGCGCGCCACGAGTCCCCGCGGTCGTCGCTGCGCCACACACGCTGGGAAGCGAAGTACAACCGCGTCGGCTTGTGCGGACTGACCAGGATCGGCGCATCCCAGTTGAAACGCTCGTGATCCTCGCCTTCACCAGCCTGCGGCTGGACGTGCACGACCTCACCCGTGGTCAGGTCGACCCGCGAGAGGAAGCCTTCCTGGCGTTCGGCGTAAAGGATGTCCGGGTTGCCCGGCTCGGTGGCGGGCTGGTGGCCGTCCCAATCGAGCACGACCCGCCAGTCGGAGTTCTGGATGCCTTGCACGTTGTCGGTGCGCGATGGGCCGCCCTCGGTGCTGTTGTCCTGCGTGCCGCCGTAGATGTTGTAGAACGGCTCCGCGTCATCGAGGGCCAGCTTGTAGAACTGGGTTACCGGCAGGTTCTCCATGAACCGCCAGTTCTCAGCGAGGTCGAAACTCTCGTACAGCCCGCCGTCGCTTCCCATCAGCAAGTAGTCCGGATCGCTCGGTCGGAACGCCAGGGCGTGATTGTCTGAGTGCTTGTAGACCTCCTTGACGCGACGGAACGTCTTGCCGCCGTCGTCCGACACCTGCATGCGCACGCCTGCCAGGTAGAGGCGGTCGAAAGCGTGCGGCGAGGCGTAGAGTTCCTGGTAGTAATGCGGGCCCGTACCGCCGGCGACGGCCTCGGACATCTTGCTCCAGGTCGAACCGCGATCCGCCGAGCGGTAGACCGCACCCTTGCGACGGTCGAGCTCGATCGCCGCATACAGCACGTCGGGCTGCTGGGGCGAGATCGCCAGGCCGATCTTGCCCATGCGAGACTCCGGCAGGCCCTCGCTGAGAAGCTCCCAGGTCTCGCCGCCGTCGACGCTGCGGTGCAACCCCGTTCCCGGGCCGCCGCCCATGTAGCTGGCCACCGTGCGGTGACGCTGCCAGCTTGCGGCGTACAGGCGGTTCGGGTCGCGGGGGTCGATCACGATCTCGGTCGCTCCGACCCACGCGTCGTCACCGAGGGTGCGCTTCCAGCTCTCACCGCCGTCGGTCGTCTTGTAGACGCCGCGTTCGCCGCCCTTCGACCACAGCGGGCCCTGGGCGGCGACCCAGACCACGTCGGGATTCTCCGGGTGCACGACGATGCGCGAGATGTGTTCGGATTCCTTCAGGCCCTTGTTGGCCCAGTTCTTTCCACCGTCATGGCTGACGTAGATGCCGTCGCCGTAACCCACGTGTCGGCCGCCGACATTCTCACCCGTGCCGACCCACACGCGGTGCGGGTTCGACGGGTCGACCGTCACGCAGCCGATCGAGTACGACGACTGATCGTCGAACACCGGCGTGAACGTCACGCCCGCATTGACCGTCTTCCACACGCCGCCGGAACCGACGGCGACGTACCACAGGTTCTCGTCTTCGGGGTGGATCGCGACGTCCGCGATCCGTCCCGACATGAAGCCTGGCCCGAGGCTGCGAAGTTCGAGTCCCTCGAATGTTTTGGTCGACCAGACCGCGTCCTTCTTCGCCTCCGCGGCGAAACTCGTCACGAACGACGCGGCGACGAACGCCAGCACCAAGCCCAGTCTTACTTTTCGCTTCATATCGTTGAGTCTCCCGTTCGTAGATCAGGGAGTATAGCGAACCGCTGCCGACCGAAGTGTGAAGCGTGACGATCTACATCGATGGAGCGTTCTCCTCGTCTCCGGATCACGCCGGCGCCACGAGGCCGAAACGGCACCTGAAGTTCCGCGCCCGCCTCGCCGCACGCGCGCGACGGGGCGGAAATGGCGCCGTTATCAGCGCCGAGGTCTAGGACTTGCAGCGGCGGATCCGGCGACCGATGTTGTCCGAATGGGTCGCGTCATCATCGCCTGCTTCTTCGGTCTCGTGCTGCTCGCGGGCGGCCTCGTCGTCCGGCACTACCACGACTCGTATACGCCGACCCTGCGCCCTCGCGCCGAGGGCTGGCCACACATGCCGGCGCGGCATTACGAAGAGGAGCTGGGCGAGGCGGCCACCATGGTCCGCGACTACGTCTACTTCGGCGCACGACCGGGTGTGTCGGCCTCGGTGTTGACCGAGACCGATCCGCTCTTCTCGAAGCTGACGGCGACCCAGTTCCGCGACGTCTACAAGCAAACGATGACCGAGGCCTTCCCGGGCTCGAAGTTCGGCGACTGCCACGACGTCGAGACCGAGGACATCTTCTGGACCTGCATGGAACTCAACGACCACTCGGTCGACCCGGGCCGCAGGCAGCGGGCGTACTTCACTCGGCGCGGCAACAGCAACGTCCTGGTGCTGTTCACGTCGACGCCGCCGCAGAATTTCCGCTCGTTCGGCAGTACGAAGCGCTGGCTGGAAGACCTGGAGTGGAACGGGCCGGGGCTGACGCACGCATTCTGAGCGCCTGACGCGCTACAACGGACGGCCAAGCAATTCTATCCGCAACTCCAAGACTTCGCGATGAGGCTGAATTGGGCCCCGGGCGGTGCACTCGGCGGAATCGTCGGCCACGCCGTCAGTTGTGCTGTCCATAGCCCCCCGGCAGTCGAGCACCACTCGTTCGGGCGTTGTGGAGCTTCGGGACGGTCGATGTGATTACATCGTGCCGATCAAGTTAATGAACGCCCCATTGTGATCATAGTCGAGGTCGGTCAAATCGTCCGAGAAGTCGGTGAAGTTGTAGCCGGCCCCGACCTTGAAATGCTTGCCGAACGAACGGTAGATCGCCCCCAGCGCGCCGCTGCGCTGCTGGTCGATGTCCGGAAGGCTCAACGAGCGCAGCTCGAAAAGCGTCTCCCACTTCTCCAGGAAAGCGAAGTCGGCCCGCAGGACGATTAGCTGAGCGGAGTTGTCGAAGAACTCGCGGTTCACGCGGTCGAGGCTGACCTGGCCCAGCCGGTACGCGACCTTGCCGCCGAGTGACCAGCGCGCCGTCAGATCGTAGGTCACGTCGAGCGCGGCGATGTGACTTTTCTGGATGTACTCGACCGAAGTGCTGGAGAATGTCACCTGGTCCGACGTCGGAACGTTGTAGAAGTAGGTGTACTTGGCCAGCGCGCTCAGCCGGTCGTTCGCGACGGGCCGGTAGGCCCAGCCGAACACGAACTCGGTGTAACCGCCGTCGAAGAACGAGCCCTCGGAGCTGTCGCTCGTCGAGTGGTCGAGCTTGCCGAGCAGACGCCAGTCGTCGGATACTTGGTACTTGACGTTGTTGCGGAACAGCCAGACCGAACGCTCGGTCAGCGTCGCGTCGGGCCGTTGTGCCTCGTCGTTGCGGTACTCGACGGTGCTCGCGAATTGCACGTTCTCGAGTCCGTAGCCGACGCGGATGCCGGCTGCGTGGCGCTCGGTCTCGGCGGCGGTGCGTGCATCGAACAGCGAGCCGACCTCGGCATTCGCGCCAAGCGTCCAGCGCTCGGTCGCGCCGTAGCGGATCCCCGCCGCGTGCGTCAGGCCGGTCAGGGTCCCGCCGTTACGGTAGCGTTGCTCGACGTAAACGCTCGAGCTGTCGGAAAGACGGTTCTTCACGCCCGAGACCAGCGTGCCGCGACGGGCGCGACGCCCGTTGTCGGTCCGCTCGTTCTCGAGCGAGTAGTTCAGGTAGAGGCGAGTCGCTTCGGTGTAGAGCAAGCCCGTGCCGACCCGAATCCCGGGGCCAAGGTCGCCGCCGGACAGTTCGCCGTCGATCTTGAGACGATCGCTTAAGCGGTACGTGCCGCCCACGCCGACGCGGTTGTTGTCCTCGCGTCCGCCCTCGGCGTCGAGAGTGCCCTGCGCGAAGCCATAGACGCGCCACGTCGCCTGCGGGTCGTAGCTCAATTGCACGACCGCATCGGTTCGCTCGCCGAGTTCCTGGGTCGCGACGGGGATGGGCGAGGCATCCTCGCGCAGGTCGTTGCGAATGCCGCCGCGCAGTTTCCACGCGTCGCTCAGGTCGAAGCCGAGGTTCACCTCTACCGCGCGGGTTTCGACACCCTCCGTCTCCGTACGCCGGTCCGCCTTGGCCGCCAGGCTCAGTCGGTCCGAGATTCGCATGCCGAACGTGCCGCCGATCTGCTCGGTATCGCGTAGCGCGGCTTGTCCGGGGGCGGAGTACCCGGCGTCCATGGTCTGCGCATAAAGCGTGAGGCGGCCGTTTGCGTTCTCGAAAACTTCGCCGAGTCCGATGCTGACGTCGGCGCGATACGCGGTCGCGTCGGCGTCGACGAACGTGGTGTCGGCCGGGCCAGCGAACTCGAATCCGCCGTCGTTCGAGTCGAGCAGGCGAGTGACGAGACCCTCGCTGCGGCTCGCCTGGAGCTTCAGCCAGCTATCGGTGCTCGCCCGCACGATCAGATCGGCTGCGCCGAGGTTACTGTCGGCGTCGTCCTCCTCGTTGACGTTCGCCGTCGCGCCGAGTCGGACGTGGTCGTTGAACCAATAGTGCGCCTGGCCACCGACGGCGACCGCGTCGAGCTCATCGAAGCCGGGGGTGTACTCGTAGCGCGCAACGAGGTGCGCCTCGTCTCCGCTCAGGCCGCTTGCGCGGACGAGCAGATTGTCCTCGGCAGTCGACGAGAGTGGCTCGGTCAGTAGCACGCGGCCCTGGAGGTAGTCGATGTCGTAGTCGGTGCCGGGACGCAGATCGACGACGCCGTTGACGAGTCCCGATGCCTTGTCGCGTAGCTCGATGCGCAGGCGCTCCGAGCCCACCAGGATATCTTGATGGCGCAGCCAGTACAGCGACCCTCCGGTTCCGCGGAAGCGCTCGTGGCTACCGATCGTCCCCGGTTCGGCCGCGAACGCGTCAACGGCCAGTGTCTTCTCTCCGAAGCTCGTCGTTGTGTCGGACTCGTAGTGACCGTTCGCTCCGTAGAGCCCGCGATCGACGTGGGCCAGTTCGTTGCCGAGGTAGTCGACCTCGAAGTTGCCCCAGACGCCGTAGTTCTCGCCGCGGCTCATCTTGACGTAGAGCTTGCCCTGTGTAGGTGCGGTCTCCTCGACGACGCTGTCGTCGCCAAAGGTCGGGTAGTGGTCTTCCGGGTCGAGGCGTCGGAACAGCGCGTCAGGCGACTTGTCGAGGAAGTTGCTGAACAGCTCATCGACCGGTCCCTCGCGCGTGTCTGCGCTTGCCGTCAGGCGCCAGCGGTTCTTTAGCTCGCCGTCGACATAGAACGCCAGGCGGCCGTCGAAGGACGAATCGGCCGGTTGGGTTGCGTTATTGCCTTCGAGCAGTTCGGCGGGGCCGCTCGAGCTCGACGCGGACAGCGTGAGATCCGCCATCCCGACCATGAACAAGTCGCGACCGCCGAACTCGAGGTCGCGCAGGTAGAGACTGCCGTTCCCGTCAGCGTCGAGCACCGCAACTTCGACCGTGTGGGCACCGGGCGGGAGGATCTCCTCGGCAATGAACGCGCCGCTGTCATCAACCGGTACTTGACGGCCCGCGACCCAGACTGTGTGGCCCGCGGGGATCGCGCCACCGCGCACGGTGACGG
This sequence comes from Acidobacteriota bacterium, assembly GCA_029861955.1. Taxonomy (NCBI): domain Bacteria; kingdom Pseudomonadati; phylum Acidobacteriota; species Acidobacteriota bacterium. The sequence continues at coordinate 93,871 of JAOTYK010000005.1, read as the reverse complement.
TGCCGCCTTCGACCGGAATCTTCCCACGAACCAGTGCGGACTCGCCGTAGGCGGTCGAATCCGAGGCCGGGTTCGGCATCGCCTCGGCCCCCGCGTAGAGCCACAGCGGGCGGGGCTCCGTTTCGTCGTACCGACCCCTGGAGTCGTATACGCGCAGAACGTAACGCAACTCGCGCACGGGTCCCGCGGTCGGCTCGAGGGACACCGGCCACTCGGCGCGACCCGTTTCGTCAACGACGGCGATCGCAATCGGCGACGCACTCGGAGACTGTCCCGGCTCGAGGATGCGTACTTCGGCACGCTCGATGAAGCTGGAGTAGTTGTCGTACGCGCGGAATCGAACGACCGGGGCATACGCACCGTGAAACGCGATCGACGACGGCGTCGCCGCGACGGCCAGCCGGCGACGCGATTCGAGGTTGTCGAAGCGGAAGCTTATGTCAACCGAGTCGAGTGCCACGTCGGTGCAGCGCTGAACATCGGACGAGCTGCGTTGGGGATCGTCGATCGGGTCGCCGTCGACCGTGATTCGCATGACGTTCAGTTCGTAGGGACTCTTCGGAGTCAGTTCGCGCGTTATCGGCGTCACGTCCACGCCATCCCAGTCGTCGATCGGTTGCGGCTCGTCGTAAACGACCTGGACACGTACGAACGAACTCTCGCCCTGGATGAAGCCGGCGTTGACGACATCGTCAGACTGCACGTAGCCACGACCCTCGTGCTCGCCGTTCGCGCCGGTCAGAAGCGGGTGTTGCATCACGATCTCGCGTGCACGTCGTGCTCGGGCCGCGGACAGGCCGATATCGTCACCGTAGACCGACGCCGTGCGCCGGTCGAGGTGCGCGTTCTCCGTGTAACCGACGAATCGCACCCGCGGATTGTCGCGGTCGGCGACATCCCCCAGCGCACGCTGGAGGGTCGACGCGAGCCCGACAGGCACCGTCGGTTGACCGTTCTCGAGCTCGAGCGTATCGATCCGGCCCCACGGCGGATCGTAGACCCTCGTGACGAACTCGTCACCGGAGTCATCGGGGCAGGGGCCGGGTTCTTCGGGCAACTCCTGGAGCGGGTCGTCGTACCAGAACTCCACTTCTACGCGGCGGTTGAGCGCTTGCCCGTGGGCAGTCGCGTTCGACGCGATCGGGCGTGCCGCTCCTCGACCGTCGCTTTCGACCCTGGCACTCGGAAGCGCCAACGCCTCTTGCATCGCAAGTGCGACGCGGAGAGCCCGCGACTTCGATAGCGACAGGTGATCGCCGTAGATGCGTTCCACGCGGCCCGTAAGCGGGGCATCGTCGGTGTAACCGATAAAGCGCGCGGCAACATTCGTCTTGCCACGGAGGTTGTCGAGCACCTGGCTGACCTGGCGGACAAACTCTGTGGGGATCGGCGTGCTTTCGTCGACGAAGCGGAGCGGGACCACGAGATTGCGAACCCGCGCTCGTCGCGCGTGGCCTTCGAGGTAGCGCAACTTACAGACGGTCTCCATCCGGCAGACCTTGACGCGCCGTATATCGTCCGAGACGACGATCTCCTCGTCTCGCTTTGCATCGCGGGCCTCGTCGTACCAGAGTTCGACCTCGACGCGACGATTCTGCGCGCGGCCCGACTCGTTCAGATTGGACGCGATCGGATCCGTGTCGCCCAACCACTCGTAGCTGATGGCTTCGGGGGCCAGATCGAGGATGTTCTTGAAGTGCTCGGCGACCTCTCCTGCGCGTTCGCGCGACAGGCCCGCATTGTCTCCGAACACACGCACGAGCGAGTCCGAAAGCGGTTGCGAATCGGCGTGGCCGACGAAGTGCACCCGCACGTTGCGGCGGTGGCGCATGCCGTCGAGCAGGCGATTCAGCTTGTCCACGTAGTTCGGGGGGATGTCGGCGACGCCGGACTCGAACCGGATCGGCGGCATCACGTTCTTCAGCTTGACTGTCTCGAACGCTTCTGCATCGACCTGCCGGGTCTCGAGCCGGTCACCGCGCTCGACATCTAGCAGAGTGGGATCGTGAGACCAACGGCGGAACGTCTGATCGACCGACAGATGGCGTTCGACGGATTCGCCCGGCGACGCCGTATCGACAGACTCCGCGAACGCAGGCATCACAGCGGCGAGAATAGCGAGCAACAGGAACGGCGAGGTGTACTTCATGTCGTCACCTCCCGCCCTTCGAACGCACGACAGACCGTTCGGGTGGCCCGCCGAGGCGCCAGAAGATTTCGGGCTCGATCGTCAGCGGGTACGGTGTCCCGGACGCCTCCCAGGCCTCGGTGACGCGGCGGTGAATCGCCTCCATCCGCCGCTCGACAAGCCTGAGTTCTTCCGTGTCTGCGACGTACGACAGGCGCAACAGCGACGGCGCCTTTCGCAACTCGTCGAGCAGCCGTTCGATGCGCGGCCGCCACTGGACGCGTACCTCGGTCGCATCGGGCTCGAACGCGGCGTCCGATAGGTCGATGCCGACCACACGATGGATCGTCGCGCCGAATGCGATGCGCAGCGCCTTGCCGCGTGTCGCGCGCTTTACCTGTACCGCATCGGTAGTTAAGCGGAATCCGCTCGGCAGCGTGCGATCGTCCAGCTTGAGAACGAATGTGCTGCCGCGGTTCTCGTTGGGCACGATCGCGCAGGTTATATGGTAGCGGCCGTGCTCGTCCGTCGTCGCGCGCAGTCCACGCGGGGTGACGACGCGCACGCCGGCAATACCGAGCTCGCCTTCGTCCTGAATCCCGTTGCGATCGACATCGTCGAAGACGCGGCCGATCACATCGGTGCAATCGAACGTCGGGTCCGGAACGACCCGCACGGTCGCGGTCGCCTCGCCCGAGATCTGGGTGCCGCTGAAGGCGTTGACGACGGTCACACGGTTGACGAACGATCCGTCGCCGACGCCGGCGCCGACCGTCAGCAATAGGTCGAAGGTGCGCGTCTCGAGACCCGCGATCGTCAGGCCGTTCCAGCGCAGTTCGCGTCCAAGCACCGTCGGCTCGGCCGGAACGCCGTCCAGTAGCGCCGAGCCCTCGACGTAGACGAAGCCCGGAGGGATCGTATCGACGACATCGGCGTCGGTCAGTAGTGAGCCGGAGAGGTTGTTCAAGACGATGCGATACGGCACTTGCTGGCCGCGTGTCACGGTTCGCAGCGGTGAGGTCTTCGTCAGCGCCAGCGTCCCGCCCAGCACCGGATCGACCGGCACGTGATTGTTGAAGATCTGGCTGGATCCCGGTGCACGTGTGCCGTCGAACATCAGGCGCAGGTGATAGTTCGTCCCGGTCGTTCGCGGCGGCACCGCGGCACCGGGCGCAAACTCGGACGGCTGCACCTCGCAGAACTGGGCGGTCGCCGGAACCGTATCGTCGATGGAGCCCGGGCAGGTCGGCACCACGAACGCCGCAGTCGCCGCTCCACTCGTCGGCGGGATGATCTGCGAGGCTCCCACGAACGTCCCGGAGCTCGCCGGCGCCCGAACATCGAGGAGGTATTCCGCGCCGCTCGGGCAGGCCGAGTCGCCGAAGTTGAGGTCGAACTTGTAGTACCCGTCCGGCAGCGTCACTTGTCCCTGCTGCGCGGGGTCGTCGAAGCAGGCGCCGGGCAGCGGGGTCCCGCTGCCGGCATCGAGCAGCGTCAAGGTGACGCCGGGGACCGGCACCCGCGAGAGTGAGTTGTAGACCACGCCGTTGGGATCGATCGGCAGGTTCAGACCCTGCAGTGTGGCGTCGGGCGGGACGACGATGTCGGATATGCGGTGCATCCCGTCGGTAAACGCCGAGTCGGCGTCGCCCAACGCTGCCGAGGACGGTCCAGCGCCGGGCGCCAGGAAGCGAACCTCGTAGGCGATCCCGGTACCCTGATTCGGATCGAGGCCGACGATTCGCCAATCGCCGTCGACATCGGTCGGTACCGTCAGAACTCGCACGCCGTCGCGGTAGAGCTCGACAGACCAGCCGCCGAGACGTCGCTCGCCGGCGTCGCGGACATCGTCGAAGTTGGCGTCGTGCCACACGCTGCCGTTGACGGTCGATACTCCCGGAATGCCGCCGACGACGAACGAGACGCTCGCACTGGCGTTGCGGATCGGGTTGTTCCAGGTGACGACACCGGTATTCGTCACGGTCGTGCCCTGCACGAGACCCGGGTCGAGAATCGTCCGGAAGCGGAGGGTTACCACCTCGCCCGGCGCCAGCTCGCCACGGGCCGACGCGTAATCGGCCGTGATCGTCGAGCCGCTGAAGCTCACACCCGCTGTCGCTCCGTTCATGGTCGCGCTGCCCGGTACGTAGGCAAGCTGTCCCGGTTGTGGAGCGTCGAGGTCGTCGGTGATCACAACGCCTAATGCCGGGACCGCGCCGATATTGGTGACGCGTACGAGATATTCGAGTTCTGCGCCCGGGACGGCCGGCCCGCCGCCGACCACTGCGACCTGTTTCGTGATGGCCAATTGCTGCACGTCGCCGACCACCACGACCGTCGGCTCGGGGCCGGTGGTCGGGTCGCCGTCGCCGTCGGTGAGCACGTCGGGAAGCTCGGTGCTCGAGACCGTCGCCTGGTTGCTGATCACGGTCCCGGTCGGCGTGCCCGCGGCGACCCGTAGGTCGAACTGCACGGTGGCGGCCGAGTTCGCGGCGAGCGTGCCGATCGACACCCCGGCAATAAGCGGGAAGACCCCACCGTCCGGTTGGCCGTACGGCGTGCCGTCGAGCAATGTCGTGTCGGCGACGTAGGACGTGTCCGCAGGCACGTTGTCGGTGAGCACGATGCCGGTCGCGTCGATCGCCGCAGAGTTCTGAACGACGATCGTGTAGCGCAGCACGTCTCCGGGGTCAACGATTCCCGGTGTGCCGAGATCGCCGAACAGCTGGACACTCTTCTCGGCATAGATCAGCGGCAGGTTGCCGACGACGTCTTGCGTCGGGTCGTCGGCGATCGGGGTCGTTGGATCATCCGACGGCTGGTCGACGACACCACCTTGCACGGCGCTGACGAATCCCTGGTTCGAGATGATCGTGCCGTCCAGGACTCCGGGGTCGACGATCACGTCGAACGTGATCGTGGCGACCGCAGCCGGGTCGGCCGGCATCGTTCCCGGCGTCGGGTCGGCCGGTGTGTTGATCGGCATCCCGTTGACCAGCGGCGACAGGCCGCCGATGTCGGCAACCGGCGCTCCGTTCAATGTTGTGCTGCCCGGGACGTAGGACGTGTTGACCGGCACCGCGTCACGCAGCACGGCATCCACGGCTTCGGCGTCGCCGACGTTGCGGACGGTGATCGTGTACCGCAGCGTCTCGCCGGCCAGCAGGACCGCGGGATCGCCGGTGAGATCCGCCGAGATCTTCTGCACCTCGAACGCCGGAGACGACACGATCGTGATCCGCGTCGGGTCCTCGTCTCCCGCAACGTCCGGTGACGCCGCGCCGTTGACGAACGGGTCGTCGCTGGGCGCGACGAGCGAGCCGCCCGAGTCGAATAGCGACGCCTGGTTCGTTGCGATCGTTCCGTCGGGAATCGTCGCGGCCAGTGTGATGTCGAACTCGATGACCACCTCGCCGCCCGTCGGCGTCGACAGGTTTCGGACGTCGATCACGCCGGTCCCTGCGGCGCCACCGATGGCGGAGGTGCCGCTGGTGTCGGCGCCCGCGGGGACGGTGACGAGCGACAGCGTGCCGGGGACGAACACCGGCGATACGTTGAGCGCGTCGGGTTCGTCGACGATCGAGAAGTTCGTAAGCGAGTCGTCGGTCGTGCGGAAGCGCAGCGTGTAGCGCAGTGTGTCGCCGGGCGCGGCGGTCGTGGCGGGGTTGGCCCCCGACGCGAGGTTGGCAACCGTCTTCTCGAAGAAGAAGCCGGTCAGGTCGGCGTTGACGGTGTGCGCGTCCTGGTGATCCGCCGTCCCGACGGTGCCGTCAGTCAGCACGCGGTCGTAGACGATGCGGTCGCTGACCCCGTCGTCGCCATTGAACCAGCGGATGGCGCCGGCGACGTTGGTCAGCGGGACGCCGTCCTGGGTGTCGCCGTCGAGTTGAGTACGGTAGCGGATGACCATTCGCTCGTCCGCTTCGATGGAGGCATTCGCGGTCGTCGTGACGATCTCGAGTCGGCAGGTGGGGGCGCCCGCCCAGGTCACTGTGTAGTCCGCACCCTCGACGAGCGGTCCCTTGCCCGGGACCGGGGTGACGCCGTCGGCGGCGAACACACGCGCGCTCAGGATCTCCGGCGCGAGATCGCACATCCCGCCGGTCGGACCGTCGGGCAGCAGGTCGCGCAGGGTGGTGTCCCAGGCTTCGGACAGCCCGGCATTGTGGACATCGAGCACGAACTCGCCCCACTCGGCGAGGTTCATCGTGGCGGGGCCGGTCTTGGTGACGACCAACTCGGGTGCGGCGATCGTCAGCGGCTCGGAGATGCCCCATTCGCCGGGGAGCGGCTCGTAGAAGATGCCCTCGATCAGGCGGCCGAAGCTCCAGCGTGCGGTGTTGACGAACTGCGTGCCGGATGCGTTGGTCGGCGTGTCTTCAAGGACCACCGTCAGTTCGACGACGAACTGCCGCCCGGCATCGACGATGGGGATGTTGTCGAAGGTCAGCACGCCGCCGACGTTCGAGAACGTGAGGGGCACGGGCGTGTTGTCGTCAAGCCAGTAGGCGACATGGCCGAGATAGGTCAGATCGACACCGGTTTCGTTCAGGTCGTCGACGACCGTGATGCCGTGGAGGTCGTTGGGCGATCCGTCGAGCTGGATGACTGTTTCGGTCGCGGGGTCGAACAGGACCGGGATCGTAAGCGTCCATGTGAAGGGGACGCCAACGGAGACAACCGGCGGCCCCGGCGGATTGTCCTTCTCGATCTTTTCGACGGGGATCAGGAGGTTTTGACAGTCCTCCTGGATCGTCGTTGACGAGCCGTTCGTAAACCAGATCTTGTGGCCCAACACCGAGTTGCAGGACATCTGGCCGGTGTGGACGACGTTGTCGAAGACGATCAGCCAGCGTTCCTGGGTCTGGCCGGGCTGCGTGAAGAAGCTGAAGTTGGTCGTCAGCGGGTTGGAGGCCGGGAAGTTTCGGATCGTGCAGTTGCCGTCGATCTGGACCTGGGACGGAGGGATCGGGTCGACGAAGCCGTCGATCACTCCGCCGAATGCCTGGCACGCAGAGACGTCGAGCGACGAACCCGCCATGACGGCGAAGAGCGCCAGCGACAGGAGAATCGCTCTCCTGCCGTCCCATCTCCTTCGATCATGAACACTGCTAGTCATTGATGTCCTCGAGCCGCTCGCCGCGCGATGGGATCGCCGGGACACGACACCGAGGCATCCAGGACGCTCGGTGGCTGATTCCGGCGGTCCCGCTGTCCTAAGGCCTGCTCGAGGCCCGTTAGACCGGTGACTTTGCGTCCCCGCCTTTCGACGGGTTTGCCCTTGTCAAAATCGCTCGCTTGTCAGCGGATCAGATAGTCCTCTCCATCGTTGGTTTGTTCTCGCTTCATGCTTTCGGCAAGAAATCGATCGGGTAGACGATTGTCATTGCATCGACGCCTTCCTTCGCGCCGAAGTTGATCATTCGGACGCGGTTCACGACCTGCGTGGCCAGGTCCGATGCGTTGATCGTGGTGGACTCGAGATCGCACATCGAAACGCTGCCGTCGGGCTCGATCGTCAATCGCAGAACCATCTGTCCTCGCAGCGTCGGGTCGTTCCGCAGCTCGCGATTGTAAAGACGATAGAATGCTGCCTTGTAGCGGTCGAAGACTATCTGGATCTCCTCGTCGGTGCGGGTCGAGCCATGGCCGCCACCCGCACGCGGACGGTCGCCGCCCCCTCCGCCGATCGAATCGATCGAACTGCTCTGTCGCCCGATCTGCACACCGTGCATGCCGCCGCCGCCTCCCGGGCCACCACCACCCCCACCGCCGACATTCCGACTGAGGGACGAAATGTTGATCCCGCCACTCGACCCGGGCGCGTTCGTCGTCAACATCGAACGCGACGGCGCCTCCGCGGCGCTCGAATCGCTGGCGATGCCGTAGCGTGCATCGGCGCCGAGTTTCGGTGCGACCTTGTCCTTCGCGAGGCCCGCAAACTTGTCTTTGAAGGCGAGGATGCCTGCCGTTCGCACCTGCGTCCGGGGGCCCGGCGCAGCGACGGACGGCTTGGCTGGCGCCAGCTCGTCGGTCTTCGTCGACGGTTCCGGCAGCGCCTGCGCGATCGCGTCGGGTTCGTTGGGTTGCTCGCTCGGCTCGGGTGGCTCTTCCGGTTTCGGTTTCTCGGCCTCGTCGCGTTGCTCCGGCTTATCGATCGGCGCCGGCGGCGGCGGCGCGAGGCGCGCCTTCTCCTCGCGGACGAGTTGCGCGAGCCGCCGAGGGATGTCCTCGGGCACGAATCTCTCCGGGATCGGCAGCGGGATCCACGGGAGCAGCGCCCCGAGCAGCATGCTGGTCATCAGCGCACCGCCGAGCGAGCGGCGGAAGCGCCGGTCGTCTTCGCCGCCCCGGGCCCACGGCATCCGCGACTTGCGGGCCGGCAGTGGATTTACTTCACGTTCGATGACCCATTCGTTCTTACGCCGCTCTTCCTCTTTCCGGAGGTAGTAGAGATCCGCGCCGAGCATCTCGAGGTCCTGCTCTTCGCCGGCGATTCCGTCGAGGATCTCGCGGCGCTGGTCGTCCAGCGCGTCGACCCGTTCGCGGAACGCAGCGATGCGGCCGCGGGCCTCGCGCAATCGGTTGGATACGCCGTCGCGGTCGAAGTCTTCGCCCCAGAACAGGGCGGCCACCCCACAATCGCCTAGTTTCTCAAGGGACGAGCACGCCTTTTCCAGCAGCTCGTGGTGCATCCGTTGCGGCGCGAGTGCATCGACGTTCTCGTCGACGACGCGCAGGTCGTCGGTCAGCGTCTGCACCCGGCTGCGAACTTCTTCGGCGCGTGCGCGTAACTCGTGATGGTCGTTAGAGTTCATCAATTACACCTGATCGGAGGGGCCCGTCGGGGGTTCCTCGGACTTCTGCGTCACGGCCAGCGAAACGCGTGTGTAACCCTCGGCCGTGCAAGTAGCCATGATCTTCTTCAGCACACGGAACGGAATCGTCCGATCCGCGAGCACCGTCACCTCCTGACTCTCGGCAACGGCCCGGGTGCTCAGCCCGATCACGCTCTCGCTCAGTTCCGCAAGTCGGGCACGGATCGGCTCGACGCCGGCACCGGTGTCCGAATCGATTTCGGCGACGAGCGCGACGGGATCTCCCTGCACCAAGACGGTCTCGGTGCCGACGAAGATCACCACCGTCTCTCGCGGCTTGGCATCGACGATCGACTCCGGCAGGGTGATCTGCTTTGGTTGTTGCAGTGTCTCGACGGACGCTGAGTTGATCATCAGGAAGAACACGAGGACCGTGAAAACGTCCATCAATGAAGTCAGGTTCAACTTCGGCAGGCCGCGCTTGTTGCGCTTCATCCGTCTGAGGCGTCGTGAGCTCTTCACGGTGCGTCTCCTATGGAAATGGCCGTGAACAGTTCCGCGCGGACGGGGTGTTCGCTGTCCTCCAGCTCGACGGTGCGCACGACATCCATCACCTGAATCAGGTGGTCGTACTCGATGTCGGGCTCGAGAAGAACTGAGGCGTCTTCTTTATCGGGATACTGGCGCTTGATCTCGACGAGATAGTCGGAGAGCGTCGGCAGATCGTAGCGGTCGCCAATGTTGGGAATCGCGGCGATGACCTGCATTCCGTCCATGATCTCGAGTCCCTCGTGGCGAACGACAACCTCGACCCGAAAGGTCGGTGCGGAGGCGTCGTTACTCTTCGCGCTGGGAAGGTCGAGCTCGACGATTGTGATCCGCGAGAAGACCGCTGTGATCAGCAAGAACGGCACGAGCACGACCATCAGGTTCATGAACGTCGTCATGTCGAGCTCGGGCACCTCTTTCTGGCGCCGCCGGTAGTGGTGTGCTCTAGCCATGTCGTTACGCCGTGGCCTGACGCTTGGCCATCGACGTGATGACGTTCAGCGCCTTGATGGAAGCCATTTCGAGGCTGTCGACAATCTCGCTGGTCTTGGTCGTCAGTACGGTGTGTACGACCAGCAGCGGAATCGCGGTGATCAGCCCGAACGCCGTCGTGTTCATCGCGACCGAGATGCTGGCCGACAACAGGTCCGCCTTTTCGGCCGGGTTGGCACCGGCCACCGCCGTGAAGGCATGGATCAAGCCGATAATCGTGCCGAGCAAACCGAGTAGCGTTGCGATGCTGGCGCCGAGTGCGACGTAGGCCGTTCGCTTCTCGAGCTGAGGGATGATCTCCATCATTCCCTCCTCCATCGCGATCTCGATGTCCTCACGGTGACGGACGGCGCCCTGTCTTGCCAGGCCCAACGACAGGAGGCGCGAGACGGTGGAATCGTCCTTGCTCGTCATCTCGCGCGCCTTGTCGAACTCACCCTTCGCCAGGGCCGGTTGCAGGCGGCTCCACATGCCGGCATTGCGCTTCTTGATGCCATTGAGCGTGATGAAACGCTCGACTGCGATCGCGACGCCGACCGAGAACACGATCAGGATGGGGTACATAAACGGTCCCCCGGAAACGAAAAATCTCACCACGGAGTACAAGCCATCCATCGTCACACCTCCTGCAGTACGCCGGTCACCGGCTGTCGGAATTAGTAGTCTCGGTACGAATCTCGTAGTAGCTAAGGGCACGTAGGAAAACGTCGCGGTCGACCGGTCGCCGCGAGTCGTCGAGCAGCGTCGAGATGCCGATCGCAGTGCCTGGGGCGGAGCTCTGCCACGGCACGATCACCAGCGACTTCGGCGCCTCCTGGTTGCCCAGGATTGACATGCCGGACAGCGCCTTCGGGGCTCCGTCAGCCGCGGCGGGCTTCGAGGTCGGCGTTTCCGTGGACGACGCGTCCGTCAGCGGCTCTTCGGCCGCGGCGGTCGTCGCCACGAGCAGCAATATCGCCGTCCTGGCGAATCTCTTCATGGGGTCTCCTTGACCGCGATGCGATTGCGCAGGTCCGCGATCCATTTGTCGACCTCGGCGTCCTCCGGCACGACACGGCGGTACGCCTTGTAGTGCTCGAGAGCGCACGCTGCGTCGCCGAGGTACAGGTCGCAGAGGATCGCCAGGTTCCGGTGCGCATGATGGAAGTCCGCGAACTTCGACAGCGCCGCCTCGTAGCTCGCGCGCGAGTCTGCGAATTCGCCCTTTCGCCGCTGCACGAGTCCCAACTCGGTGAGCGCCGCAGGGTGATCCGGGTTGCGCTCGAGCGCAGTCAACAGGCTGACCTCCGCGCTCTCCAGGTCGTCCGTGCGAGCGTATGCAACGCCCAGCGCGAGGTGCGCTGCCGTTGCGTCGGGGGACTCCTCGGTTACCACCTTCAGGCGATCGATAGCGCCCGTGTAATTCCCTTGCTCCATCAGCTCGATGGCCGCGTCGAAGCTCGCTCGCACGTCGTCGCTCGCGGCGACCGGCTGGGAGATCGTGAAGCCTGAGGGATCCCGATCGACCGCGACGTTCGTCGCCTTCGAACCGCCGGGCACCGTCTTGGGTCCTGCCTTCCGCGCCCCGTCCGTTGCGCAGCCAGCCGCGAGTAACAGGGCAGCGCAGGACGCCACGATACGGATCGCTTTACGGCATCGCACGGGTCACCTCCTCGTCTTCCGCGGCAGGCGGGGCGGCCACGGGCGTCTCGAACGTCCCCTGGCGTGGGCCGACGAACCGGGAAGCCGGCGACCGATAGACGTAGCGATCGAGGGTGTCCGGATCTTCGGGGATCGACTCACTCTTGGCGTAGCGGCCCGGCACCATCTCGCCGAGCTTGCGGAGGCTGTTCTCCGTCCAGTCATTGAACACGCCGGCCTGGAGCAGCTCGAGATTCTCCTCGTGCAACTCGATGGCGCGTTCCTCGAACGGAAATGCCTCTTCCTCGAGCACCAGTTCGTACTCTGCGAGTTCGGTGGGCTCCAGGTCGGTCGGCCGCTCCGATTCGAATAGCGCGCGACTGAACTCGAGGTAGGTCTCGGCCATGTAGAAGGTGGCGGCCGCAGTGACGTCCGCAATCTCGTAGCTCACCAGGTTCTCCATCGCGCCGATAACCTCGTCCATCCGCCGCTGTTTCTCGGCGAGACTTTCCTCGAACGGCTGCAGCAGCTCGATCGCCTCGAAGCCGTCGTAGAGCGGTTCGGTCAGCACCAGCGCGGCTCGTGCGGCAAGAGTGCGTGTCCGGGGAGTGCGCGCATCGCCCGCCTCGGCGTCGGCGCGCACGATGTCGGAGAGAGTTTCGCGGTACAGCACGCTGCGGCCCGCGGTCTTGTGGATCCGCGCAATCTTCTGGCGCACTTCGACGGCGGGCTCGACAGGGCGCGGAAAGAGACCGACGTAGCGCGCGTAGACCTCGAGGGCTCGGTCGAACGCGTCGGTACTCTCCCACAGGTCACCCGCGACGAGTAGGGCCTCGCCCTGCAATTGCGGGTCGTCGGCCTCGGCGGCGACACGTTCGTACTCGACGGCCGCACGCGACGGGTCGTCGCTCTCGCGGTAAGCATTCGCGATCTGTTGGGTCGCCTCGTGGCGCAACTCGTGATCAGGGTAAGTGTTGCGAAAGTCCTCGAGCACACCGGCAGCTTCGGTCCAGGCCTCGAGCCTTTGCAGCGCCACGCCCGCGTCGTATTCTGCGGTGGGACGCAGCGTCGACGTCGGCGCCGAGAGACGAACCCGAAGGAAGTGATCGGCCGCCGCTCGATAGTCCTCGGCGGCGTTGGCCAACTCGCCCTGCTTGTAGATCGACGCCGCGAGGTTATCGACGAAGTTCGCGTGCGTCTCGTCGCTCTGAGGCGTCATCGTCAGTACCTGTGTGTAGGCGATCTCGGCGTCGGGGTAGCTCTCGAGGTCGAACGAGCCGTGTGCGACGACGGTCCAAGCGGAGCGCCGGATGCTGTCCTCGGCCTCCGCATAGCCGTCAAGGAGCTGGCGCGCAGTAGCGATGGCAACCCCGTGCGCGCCGAGTTCGTACAGGTCGTCTGCCGCCGCTCCCAGGACAGGCGCTGCGTGTTCGTGGTCGGGAAAGGCGTCGGAGAAGCGCAAAGAACTGTCCACCGTCGCACGGGTCACCACATCTCGATCGGACGCGTCGTCGGCCAGCGCGTCGAGTTGTCGTCGGTATGCATAGACCGCCGCGTAGCCTGCCGCAGCGGACTGTTCGTGTGGCGGGTAGTCGTAGGCTGTGCTCTCGTACGCAAGCGCGGCCTCGCCGTGGTTTCCGTGCTCGAGCAAGAGATCAGCCAGGCGGTAGTGGACGGCCGGCGTGTTCGGGTCGGTGGGGAACGCGGTAAGGTAGTCGCCGTACCAACGACTCGCCTCCCGGAATCCGATCGCACGGTCCTCGTTGTCGTCGACCTCCTCGGCGTTCTGGAACAAGGCGTGGTAGTGCGTTGCAAGGTCCTCGAGGTTCGACTTGAGGTAGGCCACCACCTCCGGAGAATCGGTGGGGTCGAACCGCGTCCAGTACTCGGCTTGCAGACCGTAGCGCGAGGCGAAATCGCGTTTCGACTCGAGGACAAGCTGCGGGAAACTGCCGGCGGTGAACGTCTCGATGACGCGCATGTTGAACTGCGGCGCCGACCGGTGGAAGGGGTACAGATCGACGAACGCGTTCAAGCTCTGCGCCGCGTCGGCGTAGCGCAGTTTCTCGAGGTAGTGCTCGCCCAGGTTGCGGTAGACACGGTCCTCGTAGTCACGATGGCCGAATGCCGCAAAATATTCGGGAGCCGCGGTCGGTCCGCCGAGATTGTTCAGGCTGAGACTTACGACGCGGAATGTGTCCTCGACCCGGCGCGCTTCGTCCTCCGCGTGCTCTCCGTCGAAGTCGTAACCGGTCGAGACCTTGTGGTCCAGGAGCGCGATATAGCGGTGGAGCGCCTGTTCATAGAACTCTTGCTTGTACAACGTCCACCCGAGCTTGTACAAAGCGAGTTCGTAGTACGTAGAGGCGTCGCCGAGATCGATGACGGCGCCGTAGGCCTGTTCGGCATCACGGAACTGTCGCCGGGTGAAGAAGTATTCGCCGCGGCGGAACTGGATCTCGTCAACGTGCACGGAGTGCGGATTCGTCTGTATCAGGCCATCCATGGTGGCGATCGCGTCGTCTGTGCGGCCGAGTTCGTCGTAGGCTCGCGCCTTCTGGTAGAGCACTTTGTCACGGTGCTCGTAGTTCGGGTACTCTGCGAGCAACTCGTCGTAAAGGGCGATCGCTTCGAGCGGGCCCTCGGCATCGACCTCGTCGAGCGTGTCGCTCGCCAGAACGTCCGCCGCGGTGGTCGTGCGCTGCTCGAACTCGCGTTCCGATTCGACCGACCCCGGAAGGTCAGTGGGCAGCAGCGCGGCCTCCGTTGACTCGGGAGTGGGTCCGGGCTTCGGCGCCTCGAACGGCTTCGGCGCGGCGAGGTCCGTGCGCACCCCGAATTGCGTCTCGAGCTGGAGATCCGCGAGGCGCCGCATCGCCTCGGGACGCATCGTCGTCTCGGGCGACTCTTCGAGGAACTCCCGGTAGTGCTGCATCGCCTGTTCAAGTCCGTGCTCGACGTCGATCTCTTCGATGTCGGGTTCCACCTCGCGCAGCTCGGCGAGGGTCCCCATCGTCGACTCGTTCTGACGGGAGGCACACCCGACGAGGACCATCGATGCGACCGTCATCGCAATGGCAGCGGGACGCGTCATGGCTGATCGCCCTCCACCTGCGACTCGGCCTGCAATTCGGTCGCCAACGCTGCCGACGGTCCGGCGCGCAGCCCTGCGGCGCGGTCGTAACTGTCGGCGACGGCGTACCGTGCTTCGGTCTGCTGGGCGACCAGTCGCTCACGGCGAGCATTCAGGCGGGCGATGGCGACGGTCTCGATCATGCGGCCCTGGCGCGTCATCAGCATGTCGATGCGCTCGGTCGCCTCGCGCACGCGAGTGCTCAGGCGGTCGATTTGCGTGTCGTAGCCGACGAAGCTGTGTGCCGCCGCCTGTCGCGTGCGCACGAATGCGTCGTAGCGCACCCGCAGCGAAGCGACATCGACATTCAGTGCGATTAGCCGTTCGTGCGCGCGTGTGAGGCGCTCGTGGTACTCGGTTTCAAGCGTCCAGGTCAACACGCCGCGCAGGCGTTTGGCTCGCTGGCGGGTCGCGTCGTCCAGGCTGCTCTCCATTGCGTCGAGCCGCTCGAGCGCGATTCGCTCGTCGGTGTCGGCAAGGTGTTCGGGGCGTGGTGCCGTCAGCATCGCCTGGAGTTTGTCGGCGACGTGCTCCCGTTGCTCGAGACGCAGGCGGATGCGCGAGTCCAGCTCGCGAAAATCGGCGTCAAGGTCCGGTAACAGTGGCTCGTAGTTTGAGCCGCGGAGACCGATGAGATCCTCGAAAGCAACCAGACTCGTCGCCGATGCGTCGAGCGTCGCCCGCAGATCCTCGAGATCGAGGTAGTTGGCCAGCGCGGTCTGGAACTCGTGCGAAGCCATCAGCTGTATCAGGTAGAACGTCTCCGGTGTCGCCGGGAGGTCACGCAGCCGGATGACCCAGCCGTCGTCCTGGCGGCTTTCCTCCCGGATCAGCGCCTCGAGAAAACCCCCTTGACGGATGCTCTCGATCGAGTCGTCGATGCGGTCGATCTGCAGGCTGAACTGCTCCAGCGCCCGTCCGTAAAGAACCGCAGCGCGGCCGTGCAGCTCGAGATTGGCGTAAGCGTTCGGTGCCGCCAGCAAGACTTCTTGCACGGCGGTGTCGGTGGGGTCGCGAGAAGCCAGTACGTTCCACGGAACCAGCGCGCGGTTGTGCCGCCCGGCCGTCGCCTCGGCCCATCCCGCGCGCAACAGTGCCTGGTTCGAGAAGGGGCCATCGAGCCGCACTCGTTCGAGCGTGTTGCGAGCACGGTCGAAATCGGATGCCTCGAACAACAGAGTGCCCAGCACCAGGTTGGCCTTGTCGCGGATCGCGAAATCGGCTCCGTTCCCAGCAGGAAGCCGTCCGGCGCTGTCGAGTTGTTCGATCGCTCTCGACTCTTGCCCGTCCTGCATCAGCGCAATGCCGAGGTTGTAGGCGGCGAATCCTGCGAGGTCGGGCCCCGCCGTGACCTGGTCGAGAGTCTCGATGGCCTCGCCCGGACGGCCGGTGGCCATGAAGATGGTTGCCCGAAGGAATTCGACGTCGTCGCGGATATCGACCGGGATGTCTCCCTCGATTCGCGAGAGAGCGTGCAGTGCTTCGTCGAGCTGGTTCTTCTGAAAATGAATGCGTGCGAGTCGATAGGCGGCTTCGTTGCGAACCGTCTCGTCGACCGCGCCCTCGAGCACCGCACGGATCGCGCGACCCGCTCGATGATGCATGCGATAGTGCAGCTCGAAATCGCCTACCGAGAATTCAGCGTCGTCAATGTGAGCGTGCAGCGTGTCCAGAGCTGGCTCGTCCAGCCCGTGGTACTGCGCCAGCTCGCCATCGAGCCGACACAGCGCGTCGAAGAACCGACCCTGGTGGGCATAAAACAGCGCCTCGCCGAAATACAGGTCCTTCAGCTCAGAAGCCGACGCGGGCGCGCCTGCCAGGCAGAGCGCCAACAGGACTCCGAGTACGGGACGCGGAACACGCATCGAACTACCAGTCCTCTAATCGGATCGCAGGATCGCGGGCACCTGGCGCCGCGAGCGCCATCCCGACCAGTTTCGGGCCTACACCCTTATCGACCGTGAAGCGTTGAGTGCTGTTGAAGTCCTCGCCATCCGTCAGTTTCCCGTCAACGACGATCTCGATGTCGTGCGTGCCGGTGGCGACGTTGCCGACCCAGAGGCGCTGCACGCCGCCCTTGCGCATCGCCTCGAGTTCGCGGGCGCTGTAGAGGTAATGGGCGACAAGTCGACCGTCGACCTGCAGTCGGACCGCATCGACCCGCGCCGTGTTGTCCTCGGTCAGCCGGACGAAGAACGCGACCTGCGTTCCCGACGGGTAGAGCAGCTTCTCCTCGAGTCGCGACAGTTCCTCGGTGATCTCGAGGACGTCGGACTTGATCTCCTGTACTTGCTCGTCGAGACCCTTCATCTGCCGGCGTTCTTCTGACGCAGGATCGGCCTGGACGCCGCCCACGATCAACAGCGTCGCCGAGACGACAACCCAGGAAAGCAAGCGGGAGATCGCCGATTGCGCGTGTTCCGACATGTACCCCTCCGTTCGTCGGCCTCATGACCGAACGCGCCGCGAACGCCCCAACACCGCGTTCGGCGTGGCGTTTCGGTCGCCGGCAGCCGGGAGGGCTGCAAACGGGATGCCATGGAAAGTCGTGGGACTTTCCGGAATGTCGGCCCTGTTGGCGTTACGATATCGTCACGCCGAGTACGATTCCGTCGTGGACCCCTGCGTTACGGACTACTCCGCTCGAGTCAGTCGCAACAACGCGATCGGGCCGGCGGCAGGCTCGAAATCCCCGGGCGTCTTCCGCGCTTTCCCGATCACTGCACCGGGGGCCGGGTGGCCTCGTCACAATGCCTCATTTTGTAGGGTGCTCGGTTTCGCCGGGATCCCCAACCCGTTGTTCGCGATGGAAAACACGATGATGTCTTTCTCCGACGGCAAGGCCGCCGTGCAGGACAGGATCAACGCGGTGAAGGAGAATGAGTAACCTCCGCACGAGGCATCAAACAGCAGCGTCCGTGAGTGAGTCCTTCCAGGTCGCGAAAGCCCGCTTCCAGTCCGACCCGGTGGCGAGGAACTGCACTCCCATCCCGTACTCCAGGAACTCTGTCTGGTGCTCCGAAACCTGGATCGCCCACATCACCTCGCCGGTCAGGTGGATCTCCTTACCGCCTAGTTCGAGCGCGAGTTGGATCCGGGTACCGGTTTTGAGCACATCATTCGTTTGGATGCACAGGCCGCCGTCGGAGAGGTTCGCGACGGGCGACTGCCGGTCGAGACCCCGCTCCCCGAAACGAACCTGGAGTTGTGTCGCGTAGCGGACGCTCTCGCGACGTTCATCGTGAGGCGGGTGCCTGGGTGTGTGCGAATCCACGTTCAGGTTAATCTCGCGCCCCGAGACCGGAAGGGCAAGCAGCGAACGAAATCCCTGGGCGATGTTCGAATAATTCAGTGCTGCGAGGGTCTTCGCACCTCGGAGCTTAACCCCTCAGGGCTCAAACCGCAGCGGAAATCACGAATTCGGATTCCAGACGATCACAGCTGAATTGGGCCCCGGGCGGTGCCCTTGAAGGTAGGCCAAGGCAGTCCAGAATGGCGCGGGTCGCCTAGGGTGGGTGAATCGCGGCAACCGGGATAGTGGACATCGGAACGTCGCGACCTATCTTTGCAAAAATGCCCACTCCCAGGAGGTAACCCCGATGAGCAAGCCCAAGAGCGGCGTCTTCGCGATCGTCCTGTCGGCGTTCTGGACCGGTCTCGGTCAACTGTACGTCGGGCGGGCCGCGCGGGGTGTCTTGATGATGCTCGCCACGCCGGTGCTGTGGATGATCTCGTTCGGCGCCGCGTTCGTTACCGCCTTCATGTTCGCCGGTGTACGCAACGGCGTCACGCCCATCGATCCTGCGAGTCACCCGACGAGCAGCGGGTCGATCGCAGTCTCGGTCCTCTCGGTAGTACTCTACTTGCTACCGATCGTCTGGTGGGTCTGGGGCATGGGCGACGCGAAGCGGCAGTGCGACGCCATGAATCGACTTCAGGCGTAGAACTCTCTGGACGCCATTACGAGCGACGCGTCGGGGCAAATCAACGATCAGCCCTTGGTCAACCGCAGCACCCACTCCTTGTGTTGACCTTATTGCCCCAGTTTAGAGACCGTTAGTGCCGTGTCACGATCCTGAATGTGATGGTTCGTTGTTCGTGGAGAGTAACTGGGGGAGTCGTCCTAAATTGAGATAGAATGACCGCAACGGCAAGGAGGAACCCATGAAAAAGATGATTTTCGGCGGAATGATGATCCTCGCCCTCGCGGTGATGGTGATCCTCGGGACGGTGGCCCTGTCCACGAGTCCGGTCGAGGCGAAGGGAGGCTGGATCGCCTGTCCGAGCCCGCCCTGCGCGGCGCCCTGCGTGCTCGGAGGCGAGCCGACGGTGCTGTGCAAATCACGCGGCAGCGCTCCGCAGGCGACGACCTACGCCTGCTGTTGTTGCGGAGGCTCTGGCAATCGGTACAAACCACTCTGAACGGAGCCCTTACGGCGACGCCAGTTGGCACGATGTAGCGACCGTCTCTCGACGGCGTACTACGAGAAGTGAAGGGGACAGATCCATTCTAAAAATAGATCTGTCCCCATTAGGGTCGCGCTCGTGGACTAGATGTCGAGTTCGAATTCATCGCGCCGGACGACGCCGTCGCGGAGCGTTGCAGCAAGCATCGTGTACTCCGGCACCTCAAGCCACGTGGCTCGGTCCTCCGACAGCGGCTCCGATGACACGATGATCGAGGATGCGTCGGACGGTCCGCCGATCATCTTCCATTCGCCATCGTGCAGCCCGTAATTTCGCCCGCAGGTGTACCACAGACTCATGAAGTTCAGCATCGCCTCGCTGATCGCGCCCCCTTCCGTGGAGTAGCAGCCGAAGTCGAACGCGAAGCGTACCGCCACGATCGCGACTCCATCGGAGATGAACAGGTTGATCGGGGAATAGGTCGTGATTCCGAGACGAGCGCGGGTCGCGCGGAGGATGCGTAACGTTCCCTCGACGGCTCGGGCGATCTCGTCCGGAGTCGCGCGTGCCGAAGGATCCCCGAGCTGCGACAGGAACAGCGCGTAGATCCACTCGGAATCGCTGTTGCCCAGAATCTGCTGGCGCCACACGGGCCGGATGTGCTCGACGAGGTCGTAGCGCATCTCGTCGAACTGCTCCAGTTGCCCGTTGTGAGCCATCGCCAGCCGTGTGCCCTCGTACTGGAACGGGTGCAGATTCTGTTCATTGACGGTTACGTGTGTGTGATACGGAACACCGCGCACGTGGGCAAGGAACGCCCCAGGACGGAGCTTCTCTGCCAGCCGCTCGAGGTTTCGATCAAAAACGGGCACGGCGGTCGTCCGGTAGGTGAATGGGACGGAAGGGTTATGCGAGTCGCTGTCCCAGGCAATCAGGCCGAAACCCGCCAGGTTCAACATGGCCGCCATGCGCGGCGCATACGTCTGTTGGATCAGCGAGCTGTCGGGTCGGAACAACAGTTGGTCGAGTACGACCGGTTCACCGAGGTAGGCGAGGACACGACACATACGGGCTAGCCCTCGCTCTTGCCGTCGGGGATTCGCATCGCGCCCAGGTCGGTCTCGACCTCGTTTGGCAACACGAACCAGCGCAGCCGCTCGAACTCCGGCGCGACCTGGATTTCGGGGATCGGACCGGCGGCGGCGGCCAGGTCGGCCGCATCGGCGAAGATCCGTCGAGCCTTGTCCAGGTATGACGGAAGGACGGACTCAGGCTCGGTCGGGCGGTGTGCCCGGTAATGCATGTGGCCGTGGGTGTAGGACACGTCGTGCAGGCTGAGGATCGAAGGCGCTAGACCGTCGCGGTGCTTCCACAGCCCGGAATGCGGGCTGAAATCGTACAGCGGCAACAGCTTCCATCCCTCGTCGGCGACCATGTGCACCGCCTGCACGATGTAATCGAACGCCGTCTCGCTGATGAAGTAGTTGAAGTTGATCCGGAACCAGCCGGGCTTGAGCCCCTCGTACCCTGCGACCGTCTGCGTCTCGAAAAGGCACGACTGTTCCTCGCCGATGGCGAACAGCGAGTGGCCGTACGGCCCGGCGCAGGAGCAGCCGCCGCGGGCCTGGATCCCGAACAGATCGTTGAGCAATGCGACGACGAAGTTCCAGTGAAGGAACCGCTCGCCACGTCGAATGCACATCGAGATGATCGACAATCGATCCAACTCGGGGTTCCCCAGGATCCAGATCCTCGGGTTCGCCTTCCACGACGCGGTGGCCCTCTCGGTGAAGCGGTCCTCGTGGGCCCGAATCGTCTCTACACCGACCGAAGCCTTGAGCTGAAACACCAGGCCGGCGCGGATCGATCCGATGATGCCCGGAGTGCCGCCTTCCTCTCGTTGCACCGGATCGTCGAGGTACCGCACTTTCCACGGGCTGACGTACGACACGGTGCCGCCGCCGGGCACTACCGGCACGGTGTTATCGAACAATGTGCGCTTGGCGACGAGCACGCCCGGCGTGTCCGGGCCACCGATGAACTTGTGCGGCGACAGGAACACCGCGTCCTTCCGCGCGAGGGCCGGGTCGCACCCCTCGTCCGTCGGGTTCATCCTCACGTCGAGATATGGCCCGGCCGCGGCGAAGTCCCAGAAGGACAAAGCCCCGTGCCGATGAAGCAGCGTCGTGATCGCGATGTCGTCGGAGATGATTCCGGTGACGTTCGAGGCCGCCGAGAAGCTGCCTATCTTCAGCGTCCGATCGCGATACTGCACGAGCTTGGCTTCGAGGTCGGCCAGATCGATGCGGCCGTCGTCGTCTTCCTGGATCATCACCACTTCGGCGATCGTCTCGCGCCACTGCACGTCGTTGGAATGATGCTCGTAGGGTCCGACGAACACGACGGGGCGCTCTTCGGCCGGGATGTGCTCCAGTAATCCATAACGTCCGTCAAGGTCGTTCGGAATCCGCAAGTTCATGACGTGGATCAGTCGGTCGATGGCGCCGGTAGCCCCCGTGCCGACGAAGATGACCAGATCGTCGTCGTCGCCCCCCACGGCGTCGTGGATGATGCACCTCGCATCCTCACGGAGCCGCGATGTCTGCAGCCCCGTGCCTGACGACTCGGTGTGCGTATTCGCGTAGAGCGGCAGGACCTCGTCCCGGATGAAGTCCTCGATGATGCGCAGCGACCGGCCCGACGCCGTGTAGTCGGCATACACCACCCGTCGGGGACCGAACGGGGCCTCGACGACAACGTCGTCGCCGACGATCGAGTCACGGATCCGCTCCAGAAGCGCCTCCGTGTCGTGATCCCGGCGACGCCGTGCCTGTTCTTCGGACACGCGGGGGGCCGCCGCCAGACCCGTCAGCTCGTCGACGGCCTGGAATGGCGCCTCATCGCCGGGCTCACCGGCGTCCGCAGCCATCCGGGCGGACGATCGTCGGATCGCGGTGATCAGCGAGCGGTTGATCGCCATGAGCAGTTTCATCCCGACCGCGGAACGCTCGTCCATCAGACGGGTGAACGTCGTGGCATCCAGCTCGAGCAGGATCGCGTTTTCACGCGCGGTGCAAGTGGCACTGCGTGGCACGCCGTCGAGCAGAGCGACCTCGCCGAAGACCCGACCCGGGCCGACCACCGCCAACCGATGGCGACGCGCGCCGACCTGCATCGCGACCTCTATCGCTCCGCGGACGAGGACGTAGCACGAATCGCCGGGGGCGCCCTGAGAGAACACCGTCCGTCCGCGGGGGACTGTCCATTCGCGCATCGTACCCGCGATCTGTGTCACCTCGTCGTCGGTGAACTCACTGAAGAACGGAAGCATGCCGACGACCCGGCACGTCTCGGCAGACGGCGGAGCCGGTGGCTTGGCCGCATCGGGCCGCAGGACTGTCTGCGACTCCGGAATTTTCACCGAGCTGTCGACCGTCAGCCGCTCCGCGTCGGCGCGGTTCAGCGCACGGAGCTTGCGGCACAGTTGCTGTGCGACCGTGCGCAGGAGGTCGAATGCTGCGCCGTGGGCAAGTAACACCATTCCGTTGAACTCGGACGTGTCGAGTCGGTAACCGCGAACCTCGTCAATTGCGATCGCCGACGCGGCGCGTGGGTGACCGCTGACCATGCCGAACTCGCCGAACACCGACGCTGGGCCTACTCGCTCCAGCACGACCCGCCGGTCGCCGAGGCTCTGCTGTACCAGCTCGATCGAGCCCGATTCGATGATGAACGTCGCGGTCGGAGAGTCACCCTGCCGGAAGAGGCACGCTCCGGCCTCGACCACGAATGGCTTCAGCCGAAGCGCGATCTCCCGCGTTTCCTCTTCGGTGAGCGAGCCGAAGGCACCCGTGCGTGCCAGCAGATGGTGAAGCGGATTCACGTGGACTCCCGTTCGATCGTGACGATGCCGACACCCGTGTCAACGGACCCCTGCAGACTCACTCTACAATACGTGAACTGAGCAAGAGTCGGAGGTGGTTTTTGACCTTCAGATCGATCGGTGCCTTCTAGCCGATTCCAATCTCGGGCTGTATTCTCTTTCGTGGGGGCGGTGTACTTCGGGGGGGCGGCCCCAGAGGCCAAGAAGACGCGGATCGAGAAGATCATAAATCTGGTCGACTGCATCCTGCCCGCGCTCTTCGTCGCCACGACACATCATTAGTAGTTTGCAGCGGCCCTCGTTCGGTCTAATCTTCCCACGATGGCTTCATCCGGAAAGTTCAAGACCACTCGCTGGACGGTGATCCGCGCCGCCCGCGCCAAGGGCGAGCCCGGCTCGGCCGAGGCGCTGGCCGGTCTGTGCGAGGCCTACTGGTATCCGCTTTACGTCTTTGTGCGCCGCAGTGGACACGCTGTTGATGCCGCCCGCGATCTGACGCAGGGTTACTTTCTGAAGCTGCTGGAAAAGGACTACCTGGATGACGTGCGGCCCGAGGCGGGCAAGTTTCGTTCGTTCCTGCTGGTGTCGATGAAGCACTTTCTGGCCAACACGAGACGCGACGCGGCGGCTCTCAAGCGCGGTGGCGGACAACCGATAGTGCCGCTCGACATCGACATGGCCGAGGGGCGTTACCGTCACGAGCCGGTGGACGACGGGAGTCCCGAGCGCGCCTATGAACGACAGTGGGCCCAGGCCGTGATCGAGCGCGCGCGCGTGCGGCTTCGCAGCGAGTTTGAACAGGCGGGGAAGCTTCGAGCCTACGAATTCCTTTCAGGACACCTGACCGGGGCGGGGCGGGCCAAGCCGTACCGGGAGATCGCAGCGGAACTCGAAACCAGCGAGGCCGCGGTCAAGATGAGCGTCTCGCGCATGCGCCGCCAGTTCGGCAAGGCACTGCGCGAGGAGGTCGGCGATACGATCGACGAACCCGCAGACGTGGACGTCGAGGTCAAGTACCTGCTGACGATTCTCTGATCAGACCCAGCAGGCGTTCGAGTTCACGCTTCATCAATGCGCTTGTTTCGTGGTCGGACCCCAGCGAAGCCTCTGTCACACGAAGCCCCTCGCGCAGTAGCGCCTCGGCCTCGTCGAGTCGTCCGAGATCCGTCAGCACGTAGGCCAGCTCGGCCTTGGAATCGCCGACGTCCGGGTGCTCCTCGCCGTGGATGTCGGTGGAAATGTCGATTGCCTCCAGCAGGTTTTTCTCCGCCTCGGCCGCCCGCCCGGTCAGGCGCTGTAACTTGCCGAGGTTGTGCAGCGCAGTCGCGGTCACGCCGTGCTCGCGACCGAAGGCCTTCATGTTGATCTCGAGCACGCGCAACAGCAGGGGTTCGGCCTCGCTATACCGTTTCTGCTCTCGGCGGACGAGAGCCAGGTTGGCCATGACGATCCCGGTGTCGGCGTTGTCCGGACCGACCGCGACCATGGCGATGTCCAGTGCACGCTGGATCACGGCCGCCGCGTCGTCATGCCGGCCGGCGGCCAGGTAGGCCAGGCCAAGGTTGTCCAGCGTCCAGGCCAGCATCGGATGGTTCTCGGGCAGCGACGCTTCGCGGATCGCGATCGCCGTGCGGTACTGCTCGATTGCCTCGTCGTGACGACCCATGCGCTTGTACACAAGTCCGAGATTATTGAAAGCGAACGCCCGTGTCGGGTTGTCTTCCGCGTAGATGCGCGATTCGAGATCCTGGATATCGAGAAACATCGTCTCCGCTTCCTCGTACCGCGCCGCGTGCCGATAAAGCTCGGCCAGGTTCAGCTTGGTCTTCGCGATGGCCGGATGCTCCTCGTCATAGAAGACCTCTTGAATGTCGACAACCCTCTTGTAGAGGTCTTCGGCCTCGTCGATGCGGTCCATCGCCATGTTGACGGTAGCCAGGGAACGGATCGCGACCGCCGCTTCCTCGCTGACTTCCCCGTGGGCCGCAATGGACGCATCCACCAACCGTTGGGCGATCGGTAGCGACTGATCGTAGTCGCGTAACAACCAGTACAGCGTTTGCAGGACATGCAAGGGCCCCAGTGAGGCCCGCGTGGGGTCATCGGCCCGTTGCGCAATCGCCAGCGCCCGACGCGCGTTCTCTTCGGCCTCCTCGTACCTGGCCAACGTGGTCTGGGTCCCGGCGAACGTCGCCAGGCTCTCGGCCACCGTTTCGTGATCCGGTCCAAACAGCGCTTCCCGCCGCTCGACCGAGTTTTGCATCAACTCGAGCGCCTGATCGAGCAAGCCCAGGCTGCGGTACACACGACCCATCGTGAGCATCAGCGTGGCCTGAACTTCGGGTTCGTCGGCGAGATCGCCTCCGATACGGTCCGCGGCGTTGTCGAGGAGTTCCCGCGCGGTCGCCTCGTTCCCGCGCGCCTCGCTCGGATCGGAGACCTGGAATACACCGACCAGGAAATCGGAAACCTGCTGCGCCTCGGACTCCGCCTGCACGGCACGTTGCAGGTTGATCTGGGCGTTGCGGTACAAGAGCCCCATCCCGATCACGGTAGCGACCGCCGCAACGAAGATGCCGATGATCAGGGCAGCCGGCAGCTTGTTCCGCGAGATCAGCTTGCTCAACTGATACGCGGCACTCGGCGGTCGAGCCAGTACCGGCTCGTTGGCCAGGTGGCGCCGAATGTCGTCGGCCAGTTCGACCGGCGAGCTGTAGCGCCGGTCGCGTTCCTTTTCCAGCGCCTTCATCGTGATCAGGTCGAGATCGCCGGACAACCGCCGTGTCAACGTCGAGATATCCGCGCGGCGGGACTGCGCCAGGGCGCCGGCCCGCTTGCCGAGCTCGCTGATGCGCGTACTCGGCCTGGAAGGACGCACCTCCTTGATCTGGCGGCGGACCTCGTCGAACGCGGCCTTGCGTAAAGCACCCGCGTCGTACGGTAGCGCACCGGTGAGCAACTCGTACAGCACCACGCCCAGCGAGTACACGTCGGTGCGTGTATCGACATCGAGTGGGTTCAGATCGGCCTGTTCCGGGCTCATGTACTCGGGGGTTCCGAGCAGCACGCCCAGTGCGGTCATCGCGGAGTGGTCGGTGAGCGACTGTTCGGTCGCCTTGGCCACGCCGAAGTCGATGATCTTGGGCTGCGAGCCGGCATCGGAATCCGTGACCAGGATGTTGGAGGGCTTGATGTCGCGGTGGATGATCCCGCGCTGGTGCGCGTGCTGTAGGCCTTCGCAGATCCGTGTGAACAACTCGAGTCGACCGGCGGTATCCAGCCGCTGCCGGTCGCAGAATGCGGTGACCGGTTCGCCGTCGATGAACTCCATCGCAAAGTACGGCCGGCCGGCATCGGTTTCGCCGGCTTCATACACACGCGCGATCGACGCATGGTCCATCAGCGCCAGCGCCTGGCGCTCGGCCTCGAAGCGCTTGACCACCCGGCGCGTGTCCATCCCGTGTTTGACGACCTTCAGGGCGACGCGGCGTTTGAGCGGCTCGCTCTGCTCGGCCAGGTAGACCACACCCATCCCCCCCTCACCCAGTTCACGCACGATCGTGTACGGACCGACCCGCGAACCCACGGTTAGCCGATGGCGGTCGTCGCCGGCCCCATCGTGGGGCGTTTCGTGATCGTCCCCGGCGGACGTCTCCAGTGCCAGGTTGAGCAGGCATCCGGGGCAGTCGGAGCCGTCCACGGGCAGGGGTTTCCCACAATTCGGGCAAGGCATGGCTTCGGGCATCGAATCCTCCTGGTTCTTTCTTACCCGTCTGCTTGGCGGGTTAACAAGTGTCCTGCAAAAAAAAGGCACCAGGCTCGTTACCTTCCTCTGATCTCTGTTCTAGAACCCCTGAAACCGGCCAATTCGGGTCCTAGGGAGTTCCGCCATGAGTCAGTCCAGCTACCGATCGATCCTGCTTTTCACCCTATTGAGTCTCCTCGCCGGGCCACCGGCTATCGCTCAGTCGCCGGAAATCGCCCCGGTGGTCGACCGTGACTCGGAGGTCGAGCCGGGCGAACGGGCGATCAACGGCACCGGAACGTCCGACGCGGTGATCCACCTGGAGCAGTCCCTGGCGACGTTCCAGAACACGATCACGACGGAAACGGGCAACGGCAACCAGCTCGTCGACATCGAGGTGCTGACCAGCGCCGGGCCGATTACCAACTTCAGCGGCGTGTTCTACCCGGTGGCGGGAACCGTGTACACGTTGATCCACGAAGACGAACTGGTCTGGGACGCGTTCCTCGCCAGCATGAACCTACTCGACGGCCGCTGGCTGGATATCGAGGTCGGGTTCCACGGCGGGGCGTCGCGCAAGTACTCGGCGATCTTCCTGGAGGACGGCAACGACCACAATTACCTGATCGACACCGATATGTCCGAAACAACGCTTCAGGCGACCCTGGAGGCGCAGCTTCGAGCGGGCTTCGCCCTGGTCGATTTCGAAGCCCACACCAACCCCACCTCCGGCGAAACGCGGTTCGATGCGATCTGGACCAAGGACGAACGACAACCGATGACGCATCTCTACTATGACCTGGAGAGCGCCGACGTGACCGACCTGCTCAACCCGCTGGCCGGTCGGGTGATCGATCTCGAGCGTTACCACAGCTCGTTCTTCGGCGAGGAGCGCTTCGCCATCGTCTTGGCCAACTACCCGGGCGGTAACTGGAGTTTCGATCGATACATGGACCAACCCGACCTCCTCTCGCTCAACGGGAGTTACTCGGACAGCGATACGCATCTGATCGACCTCGACGTGTTCCTTGATTCCAGCAGTAACGTCCGCTTCAGCGGCGTCTGGGGCGACAATTGGAAATCGCTCAACGAAGTCGCCGAGATCCCGACCGACGGCAACCCGGTCGCGTTGACGACCGGGTTGAACAACCTGATCAACGCGTTCGAGGTCACCAAGCCCAACGGTGTGGAAGGGATCGTCGGGTTTCACGCCCGGAATCTACGCACGAATCAGACCGTAAGTTACCGCGCGGACGAGCCGTTCTACGTGGCCAGCGCGGCCAAGCTCGCCCCGCACATCCGTTTCTGGATGCAGGTGGAGGCTGGGCACTTCGCCCCACTCAACGAGGGCACGATGCTGGCCTACAGCAACAACAGCCAGACCGGTGCGCCGTGGTACGTCGATGACCGGGACAACCCCGGGTTTTCCAGCGGAAGTCCGGGACAAGAAAACAATCTTGGGGACTCCTTCACCCTTGACCGATTCGACGAAGGCATGATGAGCGAAAGCGACAACGCCGCGACTTCGGCGTTGATCGACGATGCCGGAATCGGCCTGGCACACGACACGACCAACCTCAACGAGTGGCTCTCCGGGATCGACGGCGTGGGCAAGGGCTGGGGCATCGTCACCAGCATCCACGACGTCGATCGCTTGATCTTCTGGAACGGCCAACACACCGACGACAAGAAAACCGATCCGTCCTATTTCCTGGCGCCGGGGCACACCTTTGGGCCGCGGCGACGCGGCAACGCCTACAACGCCTGTGTGGTCGGGGGCGCGGAACCCGCGACCTGCGTGCCCGACACCACGTGCGACCGCTGCAACGATGTCTCGGACTGTGACACCGGTGAGACGTGCCAGCGGATAGAGGACCCCTGGGGCGACCTACGCATCTTCTTCGGTTTGTCGAGCACTGAAGACATACCGGACTTCGACCGCATCGGTTACGCGCGTGCCTTCGCCGCGGGACCCAACTCGGCTACTCCGCGCGCCTATGCCAACCTGCTGGAGAAGTTCTGGGACGGCGAGTTTCTTACCACCAAACAGACGAATGCGTTGGACAACATGAACGAGGGTACGAGGCTGGACGACAACCTGTGTCGCGCCGACTTCGACAATGATGGCTGCAAGAACGGCGAGGGCTACAACATCTGGACGAAGGGCGGCTCCAAGGGCTCGAGTTCGATGTCCTCCGTCGCGTGTACGTCGACGGCGATCCTCCAGATGACGGATCCACAGAGTAGCCTTGCGGAAGACGAGGTCTTCGTCTTGACGTGGTTCACGCGAGACAACGGGCGAAGCTGCAGCAATCCGACGAACCCGCCTTCCATCGGTATCGGAAACCTCTACACGGCCGCCTTCGCGACCGAGATCCTGCAAGCGGTAGCGGTGGACCTGGCATTTGACAACGGGAGCTTCACACCCACGACGCTGATCGAGGACGGCGAGCTGCGGGTCGATGTCAGCCTCGACAACCTGGGAGGCGCGTTCACCAACACTCAGTTCACCGTCGAACTGTGGGCGTCGACGAACCTCATTCTCGATACCACCAGCGGGCTGGACATCCAGATCGCCTCGCTGAACCTCAACGGGATTTCCAGCTTCGGTGGAGCCGGTGTCGGCAACTACCCGGTGCAAACGAGCCTGGCACCGCTCCCGCCCGACACCTACAACATCTTCTACATCATCGACCCGGCGACGGGTCCGGAACCCTCCGGTCAGATCCCCGAACTGGACGAGTCCGACGCATCCAACCGCGGTCTCTTGACGACCCAGCAACTGACGATCCTGCCACCGTGCCCCGACGTCGACGCCGACGGCTACGCCGATTGCGACCCCGGCTGCCTGCCCGGCGCGTTGCTCTGCGACGACTGCGACGACGCGGTCGACACCACGTATCCCGGCGCGATCGAGCAGTGCAACGGCGTGGACGACGACTGCGACCTGGTGATCGACAACGACATCCCCACCCCGACCTACGCGCGGCGCGTGCAGCACGAGGACCCGCAGGCGGCGGACCGTTTTGGCAGCGATGTGGCCAACGTGGGCGACGTCGACGGCGACGGATTCGACGACCTGGCCATTGGCATGCGCGGCGAAAATCTCGCCTCGGGGGTCAACCTCGGTTTGGTGCGGGTCGTGTCCAGCGCGGACTTCAGCACGATCTGCGAGGCGACGCTTCCCACGCCAACAAGCCAGGACAATCTCGGCTGGTCGGTTGCCGCCGCAAACGGCGATCTGAACGGCAACGCCACCGACGACTTCGTGGTCGGGATTCCGTACTACAACAATCCGCCATTCAGCAACAGTGGTGCGGTCGCGGCGTTTAACCTACCTGACTGCGCGTTCATTCGCCTGATGGTCGACCCGCTGCTGGACAGCTCCGACCAGCTAGGGGTCAGCATTGCCTCGCTCGGTGACGTTAACAACGACAGCGTCCCGGACATCGCCGCCGGTTCGACACGCGCTAGCCTCTCCGGAGGATTCACCGGCGGGATCAGCGTGTTCTCGGGGGCCGACGGGAGCAAGCTCTACAACGCCTTCGATCCCGCCGGTGTGGCCGAGGGACTCGGCACGTCGCTTGCCGGGCCCGGCGACCTGACCGGCGACAGCATCCCGGACATCGTTTCCGGCGCTCCCGATACGGATACCGTCCACGGCGGCTATCGAGGCGCGGTGTACGTCTTCTCCGGGGCCGACGGTTCGTTCCACGCGCAGTGGGTCGATGCGGATGGCGATGGTTTCGATGACTTCGGCATTTCGGTCGCCGCGATCGGCGATATCACCGCCGACGGAGTCTCCGAAATCGCGGTGGGATCCCCCGACGACGTCATCGGAGGCTTCCGCATCGGGTCGGTGCCGATCCTCGACGGGGCGACCGGAGTGATCCTTCGCCGCCTGATTGACCCCACCGCAACCACCAATACAGGTTTCGGAAACAGCGTGGCCGCGATCGAGGACCTCAGCGGCGACGGCCTGCCCGATGTGATCGTCGGTGCGGACCTCGCCGACAATGTCGGAATGGACACCGGTGCGGTGTTCCTGTTCGATTCCAGCAACACCGCGGTTTTGCATCACTTGTTCGATACGAATCCGCGCGACGGTGACGAACTGGGGAGCCGCGTCGTCTCGCTGGGCGATCTGTCCGGCGACGGGGTTTCCGAGTTTGCGGCCAGCGCGATGGAAGCCGACGACCTGGAAGGAGCCCAGGCCGGCCACGTGATCGTGTTCTCTATCGAAGAAGACTGCGACGCCGACGGCATCAGTCCCTATGAGGGGGACTGCGACGATGCCGAGACCGCGATCTCCCCCGACGCGATGGAACTGTGCGACGGAGTCGACAACAACTGCAACGGCGTCAACAATGAGGACGTCGACGGCGACGGCTTCGGCGTTTGTGCCGACTGCAACGACCAGGATCCCCGCGTCAACCCGGACGCCGTGGAGATCTGCAACGGCGTCGATGACGACTGCGTGGGTGGCATCGATTTCACGCCCGGCATGACCGACAGCGACGGCGACGGCGTCGACCCGCCGTGCGATTGTGACGACACCAACGCCCTGATCGAGCCGGGCAACCCCGAGACCTGCGATCACATCGACAACGACTGCAGCGGCATCCCCGACGACGGCTTTACGATGCTGGTCTCGGAGCGCGTCTCCGAGCTGACGGACGGCGTCTACCAGGACACACTCGCCACAAGCATCGCCTCGCTCGGCGACGTCAACTTCGACGGCATCGACGATTACGCGGCGGGCGTTCCCGGGAGCGACCTGGTCGGCAACGGTAGCGGCGCGGCTACGGTGTTCGACGGTGCGACCGGACTGGTGCACTGCGTGGCCACGCCGACGAGCGAGAATTTTGCCGCTGCGGGCACTTCGGTCGCCGGGATCGGCGACGTCAACGCCGACGGCGCAGGCGACCTGGCGATTGGCGCTCCGTTCAACGACACCACCGCGAGCGATGCGGGGTCCGTGTTTGTCGTCTCTGGCGCCGATTGCTCGACCATTCGCGAGCTGAACGACAGCACTGGCGCTGCGGGCGATCGACTCGGCACGAGTGTGGCCGCGATCGGCGACCTGACCGGTGACGGGATCGGCGAGATCGCCGCCGGTGCCTCACAGGTCGACACCGCCCAGGATAACAGCGCGGGTGCGGTGATGGTCTGGGACGGTGCCACCGGGGCTGAGCTCTTCAGAATGATGGACGATGTCTCCGGCGGCAGCCGTGTCGGCGAGTCCGTCGCGGGCATCGACGACGTCAACGCCGACGGCGTCCCCGACATCCTCGCCGGCGCCCCGTTCGACGACGGGCTGCTCGGCTCGGACATCGGTAGCGTGCTCGTGTTCTCCGGCGCCGACGGCTCGGTGATCCGCAAGATCTTCGATCCGGCCGGCACCGGCGGCGATGACCTGGGCACCTCTGTGGCGGGCATCGGCGACCTGAACGGCGACGGTATCCCCGAGATCCTCGCCGGCGCACCCGACGAGGATACCGGCGGTAGCAACAACGGCGCGGTGCTGGTGTTCTCGGGCGCGGACGGCTCATTGATCCTGCGTGTCCCGCTGGCCGACACCTCGCTGAATCGCAGCTTCGGAACGTCCGTCACAGCGTTGCCCGACCTGAACGGCGACGGGTTCCCCGAGTTTGCGGGCGGCGCCCCGGACGACGACGACGTAATCACCAACGGCGGGCGCGTATTGATCATCAGCGGCGCGACGTTTGCGGTGCTGCACGACATCAGCGTCGCGGATAGCTCCGAGGGCTCCAATCTGGGCGCCTCCCTGGCGGCGATCGGAGATCTCTCGGGCGACGGCTACCCGGAGATCCTCATCGGGCAACCGGGACAGAACACGGGACAGGACAACGACGTCGGCCGCATCGTGGTTGTCGGATTCGAGAGCGACTGCGACGCGGATGGTGTCGGCCTTCTCGAAGACGACTGCGACGATCAGGACGGCCTGCGTGCGCCGGGCATGCTCGAGGTCTGCGACGGTGTCGACAACGATTGCGACACGGCGATCGACGAGGACGAGGACGGCGACGGTGCGGATGCCTGTGCCGATTGCGCGCCGGCTGTGCCGACGATCTTTCCCGGTATGTTCGAGGTGTGTAACGCGATCGACGACAACTGCAACATGCAGGTCGATGAGGGTGTGGACGTCGACGGCGACACGTACACCACGCCCTGCGACTGCGACGACACCGACATGAGCGTCAACGCGGGGATCATCGAGGCCTGTAACGCGATCGACGACAACTGCGACGGCCAGGTCGACGAGGGCTTCGGCTCGCCGCTGGATCAGGTGCGCATCGAGGATCCCGAAGCCGCGGCGAACTACGGCCTGGGGACCTCGTTGGCCAGCGTCGGCGACGTCAACAATGACGGCTTCGTCGACCTTGTCGCCGGAGTTCCCGGGGACGGCACGGGCGCGCCGAGCGGTGGTGCGGCGCTGCTGATCTCCGGTGCATCGCGCACGGTGATCTGCCGCATGATCGATCCGTCGGCGGCAAGCTCGAATCAAATGGGCGGCGCCGTGGCAGGGATCG
This sequence comes from Acidobacteriota bacterium, assembly GCA_029861955.1. Lineage (NCBI taxonomy): Bacteria > Pseudomonadati > Acidobacteriota > Acidobacteriota bacterium. The sequence continues at coordinate 60,542 of JAOTYK010000005.1, read as the reverse complement.
GCGACGTCACCGGGGACGGTATCCCGGATGTTGCCGTCGGTGCGGAGTTCGACAATCCCGCGGGCAACGCGAGCGGTTCCGTGCAGGTGTTCTCAGGTGCCGATTGCGCCTGGGTGCGGGAGTTGCTCGATCCGACCGGTGCCACTCAGGACCGGTTCGGCGCCTCGATCGCCGGCATCGGCGATGTCAACGACGACGGGATCGGCGAGATCGGCGTCGGCGTACCGCGGGACGACGAGAACGGGTTGAACGATACCGGAAGCGTTGTGGTCTTTGACGGGGCTTCCGGCGCCTGGCTCTATACGGCCGTCGATCTGCACGCGCGAGCCTCGGACTGGTTGGGCACCTCGGTGTCGGCACTCGGCGACGTGGACTTCGACGGTGTGCCCGACTTCGCCTCCGGCGCAACCGAGAACGCGATCGGTAGTTCCCATAATGCCGGCGCGGTCAGCGTGTTTAGCGGCGTGGACGGCCAGTGGATCCGCAGCTTCACTCATCCGTCGGCGGCGAGCTCCGACGAGATGGGGCGGTCAATTTTCGCGGCCGGTGACATGAACGGTGACGGCGTGCCCGATCTACTCGCTGGAGTCGAAAACGATGACGGCCCCACCAACTCCGGTTCCGTGCTGGCGTTCTCCGGCGCCGACGGCAGCCTGATCCGCACGTTCCAGGACAGCGCTCCGCTCAGCAACGCCAACCTGGGCTACTCCGTGGCTGCGGCCGGGGACCTCAACGGCGACGGCGTCACCGAGGTAGTTGCAGGCGCGCACGATTCATCACGCAGCGGCACCAGCGCGGGCGAAGTTGTGTTGTTCGACGGCGCGACGGGTGGGGTGTTGCACCGCTTCGTCGACCTGAACCCTGCGTCCGACGACGACCTGGGCGCGACGGTGCTGGTCGCCGGGGACCTGACCGGCGGTGGCGGGTTCGAAATTCTCGCCGGCGCCCCGAAGGCGGATCCGGGCGGCCAGAGCAGCGCGGGTTACATCGCGGTGTTCTCGATCGAGCCCGACTGCGATGGCGACGGGCTGTCGCCGCTGTTCGACTGCGACGACGCCGACATCGATAGCCAGGGCGGACCGGGACCGATCCAGTCGCTGGTGTTCGACTCGAATTCCGCGATGAGCTGGACGCCCCCGGGCAACCCCGGCGGATCGCCGGCAACACTGTCCTACGACGTCGTGCGCTCGGACAACGCCGCGGACTTCACCACGGCAACCCTCTGCGTCGAGTCGGATGACGATACGGACACCGCGGCGACGGACAGCGGCGAACCGATGCCGGGCAACATCTACGTGTACCTGGTGCGTGTACAGAACCGCTGCGGCGATGCTGTGGAGGACAGCACGAGCGGCTCGCGCACGGTGGCCGAGTGTCCTTGAGCGATCGGTAAGCGGTTGCGAAGTCGGCGCGGGTCACGCGCAAGACAAAGAAAAACGTGGCGACTACCTAATCACTCCCGCGGGCCTTTGTTCCGACGACGTAGATGTCGGAGCACAGCGTGGGTCGGATGCGCAGCGGGAGGTCTGAGATTTTACTGGCCAAGCGAATCACCGGGTTCAGCGAAGCAAGCCCAACCCAGTTACGACCGAACACTCGGCAATCCTCTAGCCCCATATCCTGAGTAATGTAAAGCAAGTCGTCCACGTCAGGTTCGCGAACATGACCTCGGAATCGCTCCGCTTCATACCAATCCTCAAGTTTGCTCCACTTTCCGTAACCCATTGGGACGGTAATACGCTTTCGCATGTTTACGCAGTTGGGCGTACCAAGCACAAACTGTCCACCAGGCGTAATGCGGTCATACACCTGTTGAAACAATCGCTTGGGGGAAGCGTGCCAATGTTCCATGCTGTCAAATGACGTTACGACATCGAAGTCACCATCGACCGCCCCATCAATTCCGCTACCAACAACATCTAGAGAGACGACTTCGACACCTTGACCCCGATGTAGATCGAGGGCTGATTCACCGAGCTGCGAGTTGATCGAATCACTGAAATCGTCGACGAGGACGACGCGTTTGAAACCGACCGCCTTACACCCAACAGAGAACAACCCCAATCCGCCGCCGAGATCGCAAACACTCAAATCCGCAGGATCGTTTTCACCCATCGCAAGACTGATATGAAAAGCAATGCGCTCTACATCCGCCAACTGATCGGCCACGAGCTCCGCTGGATATGTGTTTGCCACGCGTACTAGCGAGTTCGCAATCTGCTTGAGGTCCAAGTACATCATCGCCCGCTCCATCGTAACCAAAGGGGAAGAGTCTACCGGTTCGTGAATCGCATCGTCAACTTCACGCCCTATATCACCGAGTCGACAAAACCCACAGCTTGTCGAAGTAAGATACGGCGAGCCGGAGGCGAGCCCTGGTTCGTTCGTGCGTCATTCTTTACATACCTGTTTTATCGAGCCGCCGAAAAGTTGTTGCCGCAGCGGTTGAACAGAATGCTCAGAAAAGAAACGATCTCGAAAGCGGTATGTTTTGTGGATAGGTGCTTATGTAAACTACCTCTGCTGAGACAGAACCAGATTCGTCTGATTTGGGGATTCACGAAGCATCCCTAACGCCGAGTCCGCACCAGGCAGGTGCGAGACCCGGGCGGGAAATGCGAAGCTTAATGCCAGAATGTTGTGGAGCCGGTCACTTGGCAGATAGCATAGATGGCGGCATTGGAGAAGGCTCCGTCGCCGGCACGCCATGACATTCATTCGAACCAAACGCGAGGCTTTCGGCCACCCCGGCATCAAGCCGAAGTGGACCCGCGGCGGCAAGGACGCCGTTGGGACAGCCTACACCCGGGCCAGTCGCGTCTGGTATACGAGCGCCGCGGGTGTTCTCACCGAGGCCTACTTCCCGACGATCGACCAGCCGCAGATCCGCGACCTTCAGTTTCTGGTCAGCGACGGCAGCACGTTCTTCCACGACGAACGCCGGGACATGGACTACACGATCGAACGCACGTCCGAGAGTTCGGCTGGTATCCGTCTGGTCAACGAAGACCGTCAAGGGCGTTATCGGATCGTCAAGAAGATTATTTCCAATCCTGTCGAGCCGGTCATTCTGATCGAGACGACTTTCGAAGTGCTGGAGGCGTCCCTCGCTGACAAGCTGCGCCTGTACGTCCTCCTCGCCCCGCATCTCGCTGACGCGGGCCGCAGCAACACGGCGAACATCGCCGAGATCGACGGGCGCAACGTCCTGACGGCAAATCGTCACGGAACCTGGCTCTCCTGTGCCGCGACTGTCCCGTTTCTCAAGGCCTCGTGCGGCTTTGTCGGTAAGTCCGACGGCTGGACCGATCTCAATGCGCATCACGAGATGACGTGGGAGTTCGACGTCGCCGCGGAGGGGAATGTAGCGCTGACCGCAGAGCTCGACCTTTCGCAAACACGACGCTTTACCCTGGGGCTGGCGTTCGGCAATCACCTCCACGACGCCGCGACGTCCTTGTTTCACAGCCTCGGGGTTCCGTTTGCGGAGCACGAGACCGTTTTCAACGAACAGTGGGACGTCGAAACCCAACGAACATTGCCCCTCGAAGGCGTCTCGCACGATCGCGGGGAGTTGTACCGCAGTAGCCATCTGGTCTTGCGTGCTCACGAAGACAAGATCTACTCGGGTGCGATGATTGCGTCGCTCAGCATCCCGTGGGGCGACCAGAAGGGCGAGGAAGACCTGGGCGGCTACCACCTCGTCTGGCCGCGAGACATGGTCAACACAACGACGGCCCTGTTGTCCGCGGGCGACAAGACCACACCGCTGCGCGCCCTGATCTACCTGGCCGTCGCGCAGCGAGCGGACGGTGGCTTCTACCAGAACTTCTGGCTTGACGGTCGACCCTACTGGCAAGGAGTACAACTCGACGAGGTGGCGTTTCCGATCCTGCTGGCCTGGAAACTGCATCGTCAGGGCGCGTTGGCCGACTACGACCCGTACCCGATGGTGCGCGATGCGGCGGGCTACCTGGTTCGGCATGGACCGGCGACCCAACAAGAGCGCTGGGAGGAAAACTCCGGCTACTCGCCGTCGACGTTGGCGGTCAATATCGCCGCGCTGGTCTGCGCGGCGCTGTTCGCGCGTGAGCGTGGCGAGCACGAAACCTCGCAGTACCTCTTGGACTACGCCGATTTTCTGGAATGCCACGTCGAGCAGTGGACGGTGACCCAGCAGGGAACGCTGCATCCCGACGTACCGCGGCACTACATCCGGATCCATCCCGCCGACCTCGCCGACCCGGTTCCCAATGAAAATCCCGAGTACGGGGAACTGGTGATCAAGAATCGAATGCCCGGAGAGCGTTATCGGTTCCCCGCGAGAGAGATCGTCGATGCGGGGTTCCTCGAACTCGTGCGTTACGGGGTTCGCGCCGCGAACGATCCGTTGATCGAAGACTCCCTGCGGGTTGTCGATGCCCAGCTGAAGGTGGACACGCCTTCCGGACCGGTCTGGCGGCGCTACAATCACGACGGCTACGGCGAGGATGCACAGGGCCGGGCTTATCAAGGGTCGGGGGTCGGGCGCGCGTGGCCCTTGCTGACCGGCGAGCGCGGTCACTACGAACTGGCCGCCGGTCGTGACCCGGGGCCGTACATCCGCACGCTCGAGAACTTTGCCTCCGGATGCGGGCTGTTACCCGAGCAGGTCTGGGACCAACCGGACATCCCGGAGAAATTCCTGGTCTTCGGCAAGGCCACCGGCGCGGTGAGGCCGTTGTGCTGGGCCCACGCGGAGTACATCAAGCTGCTGCGTTCCACAAGGGACGGCCGCATCTTCGACCGCGTGCAGGCGGTGGAGGATCGCTATATCGGATCGCGTCCCGACTGCAGCAAGCTCGAAGTCTGGAAGTTCAATCGCCAGGTCGCGACCGTCCGCGCCGGCTTCACCTTGCGTGTGCAGGCGCCTATGCCGTTTACGTTGAAGTGGACCCGTGGTGAATGGGACAAGGCAACTCTGAGCGACGCGAAGGCAACGGCAATCGGCATCCACTTCTTCGACATCGCCGTGACCGACTCCGTCGCACCGCTACGCTTCGTATTTCATCGATCCGGGGCCTGGGAAGATCGCGAATACCAGGTCGAGGTAGTTTGACATGACAGCCAGATCCAAGATCCCGCGTGTGTTGGTCATCGATGTCGGCGGCACGAGCATCAAGTCGCTCGTCGTCAACCACACCGAACGCTCGCGGCTGCCCTCCGGTTCCGACCTGACCCCCGGCGAGATGGCCGAACGGGTTCGCGCCGTGACCGCCGACGCGGACTATGACGTCGTCTCGATCGGTTATCCGGGACCGGTCGAGGGGAATCAGATCCTGGCCGAGCCCAAGAACCTCGGCGTCGGTTGGGTCGGGTTCGACTTTGCTCAAGCCTTCGGCAAACCGGTAAAGATCGTCAACGATGCAGCCATGCAGGCGATCGGTAGCTATGCAGGCGATGAGATGCTGTTTCTCGGCCTCGGTACCGGGCTCGGCTCGGCCTTGATCAGCCACGGCACCTTGCAGCCACTCGAACTCGCGCACCTTCCGTACAACAAGGGCCGAACCTACGAGGACTATCTCGGCAAACGCGGACTGAAGAAACGCGGTAAGAAGGCGTGGCGCAAGAAGGTGTTCGAGATCGTTCCCGCGCTTCGCGTGGCGTTCCAGGTCGACTACGTCGTGCTCGGCGGTGGCAACGCGAAGCTACTCGACGAACTACCCGAACACGCCCGTCGCGGCGCCAACGACCTCGCGTTCGCCGGCGGTCAGCGATTATGGGATCAGGATTCGCCGATCCGTGTTGATTAAGAAAAGGGGACAGATTTATTTTCTGATCGCCGATCAGAAAATAAATCTGTCCCCTTTTCTCCTTTCCTCAATCGAGGGTGGACTCGTTGGCGCAGACATCGACCGTCGTCACCCGATAGGAAAACGACTCGGTCGCGGACACCGCCCCGGTATGGACGAATGACTTCGTGTCGCTCGTTCCGATGGCGATCGCGTCGGCAAACGTCGGACCACTGAGTCTGTATACGACGTAGCGCGTCCCTGAAACAGGATCCGCAGACCAATCGAGGACCACGTCGTCACCACTTCGATCGACCGAAATCGTTCCCACGATCTGAACCGGCAGCGAGCAGCCGCCGCAGCCCTGCCCCCGGTCGACGAGTTCGAAGTCGTCGATTCCTGCCTCAACGAGGGACCCACCGACGCCAAGATCGCTCGCCGTGAAGCGGAACAGGACTTGCGAGCCGGGAGCAATGAAGCCGGAGAGGGGAGTCGCCACGTCGGTCCACGCGGTCGGGCCACCGGTAGCCCGGTCGATGGTTGTCCAGCCCGTGCCGTCGTTCACGTCGACGTCGAGGAAGTCTTCACCCGGATTACCACCCTGGTCGTTGGTGAACCAACGGGCGTAGCGCAATTCGGGATCGACGGCCGTCGCGAGGTTGTACGATCTCGAAAGTAGCGTGGTGGTCCCGCCGTCAACGTCGTTGTTGCCACCGCCGACGCTGGCGAGGATCCCGGTGACCCAGGCATTGACCCCGGGGGCAGCCGTGTTGTCGTCTTCGGGGTTGGCGGCGTCCCCCTCGGGATCGCCCCATTCCCAGTTGCCCGACGTCGCGTCGTTGGGCGCGATCACGGTCCAGCCCCCATCGGAGGCCTCGAAGTCGCCCGAGAAGAGTGTCAGATCGAGTAGACCGGCGTCGGCGGTCAGCCGCACATCGTTGCTGTCCTCATTCCCTTGCTGGTCAACCGCGCGAACGACATAGGTGAGGCTCTCTCCCGGAGCCAATGCCGCATCCGTGAACTCATCGCTCAGCGTCGAGCCGACCAGCGTCGCTGCCCCCGGGATGAAGAGCGGATCGTTCGAGCGATAGACGTTGAAGGCGACGGGTCCGCTACAGCTCTCCTGAGCCATCGACCAATCGAGCACCGTCTCGCCGCACTCGCTTCCGGTTATCAGCGTTTCAAGACCGGCAAAAATCGGCGGACTGTCATCCGGCGCCGTCTGGACCGTTGCGGCGAGTTCGATCGTGTTGCCGTCTTCGCCGGAACGCGAATCGAAGGCACGCACCACGTAGTGATAGCTGGCTCCGGGGACCAGTTGCACGTCTCCGAAATTCGTCGCGGTCATGCCGCCGGCCAGCAACGTCGCCGGGCCCGGTACGAACCCGGGCGTCGTGGAGCGATAGACGTTGTAGCTCAGTGTCGCGTTGGTGCAGTTGGACGTCGCCGCCGACCAACTCAGATCGACCTCTCCGCAAGACGAACCGGCGGTGGCCGTCTGGAGGCCCGCAAAGGTCGGCTCGACAAAACATGCGGGTGTCGCGTCACAGACCGGTTCGTCGATCCGAAACTCGTCCACGGCGGCCTCGATCAGGTTTCCGGTGGCGATCCCGTCGGCAACCTGGAATCGAATCTGGACGGTGGTGGTGAGGGCGATCGCGTCGTGCAAAGCGAATTCACGGCGAACCCAGGCCGCCGCACTCTGGTTCGAGCCGAGGGTTTCGAGGTTGACCCATCCGGTCCCATCGTTAACGTCGACGGCGAAGAAGTCGCCGGCGTCCTCGCCCAGGTCGCGATTGGCAAACCAGCGGTAGTAAGAGAAGATCGCTTTGGACTGCCCCGAGAGATCGAACACGGGAGATACCAGGATCGACACGCCGTTGTCGACATCGTCGACACCGATTCCGCCGAGGTTGGGCGCAGTGAACCATGCTTGCGTCCCCGCCACGGTCACATCGTCTTCGGGCTGAAACGTCGTCCCGTCGGGGTCACCGAGAGTCCAGGTTCCCGAAGTTGCCGTCGAGTTGACCGCGTCGTGCATCCAACCCAGATCGGCCTCGAAATCGTCCTGCAACGTGATGACTCGGTCGCCGAGGGACAGTTCGAAGAACGACGTCTCGGAGACGCAGAGCGACGCGTCGCTTGGAGAAACCTCGAAGGAGACCGTGTCACCGCACTCGAGTAGTTGGTCGTCGGTCTCGAATCGCAGCACGCCGGTATTGTCGGCCTGTGCACCCACAGCGATGGCCGGCCATCCGTCGGCCCCCTCGAGAATCGTCACACCGGGTGTGCTCGAAACGAGGCTTCCTGCGATCGATGTCGAGCCCACAGCCCCCACGTTATTAAGCGTCACGATCAGGTCGACCGCCTCGCCGGGGTCGGCAAAACCGGAGCGGTTGCCCTGGGGTTCGTCTGTCGCGACGACCGAGGTCACATCGAGAACCGGTTGGCCGATCAACTCCGCGAGTACGGGACTCTCGATCGTCGACTCGCAACCGTCGGGGTTCGTCGACATCACGACATAGTGGTAATCGATACCTGGTGCGACTTCCGTGTCAACGTACGTCGTCTCCAACGAAGTCAGATCGGCCACGTGGTAGAACGAGCGATCGACCAGCAGCTCACTCCTGAATACGGTGTACCCAGAGATTCCGGCGATCGCATCCCAGGACAGATCGACCTGGTCGCAGGAAGGGGTCGCGATCACGTTTGGCTGTGCCGGACGGACACAGGCCGCAGACCCACCGACGGGTGCACCGGCGATCCCATGATCATTGAAAGCACCAAAGATCGCGACGCCGTTTGGCGTCCCGTTGGCCAGGTTGCCGTCATCGTCATCGGCGTTCACATAGGCGTCGTAGATCGGAAAGCTTCCGGTCGCGAGCTGGGATCCCGCATCCGGGAGTCCATTGAAGAAGATCCGTTCCGACTCGCGCCAGCCCGTGTGCTGGCCGTATCGCGCGACGAGGGACTGAGAAAGATCCCACGCGGCTTGACCGTAGATCTCGCCCTCACAGTGGACCTCGTAGCCCAGCGGACCGAGACTGCCGATCACGGGGCACTTCGTCGAGATGTTGGCGACCGACAGGAGACCCTTGGATGTCGTGAACTGGTTGATGTCCCGAACCGGCGAGCCATTCGTCCGAAAATGCGGCCCGATCAACGAGCTATGCGTGATGTGGATCGAAACCACATCGGCCGTCGCCTCTCCACTGGCGCCGTCCCCACCGCGGGTGTTGCCATCCAGCCCATGCCCCCACTCGTGGTACATGACATCGCTCACTTCACCGGTGTTGTTGCAACCTCCACCCGAACGGAAGAAGTTCGCCGCACCGGTCCATACCGCGTTGCAGGTGTCCTGGATGTTGACGTTGACCGTGATGTTCGAATCAAGCCAGCCGATGTTGAGCCATTTCTTCGCAACGCGACGTGCCTGGTTCAGGTGATAGAACGCGTTTCGTTCCGCGGTCGTCGAAAACCCGTTGGCGATCTCATCAACGCCGCCAAGACCGAAATCGAGTCGGCCGCTCCCGAGCCCGACGGTGGAGAACGCCTGGGACGGTCCGGAACACGCCTCGCAGCTGGTGCTGAAAAACGGTCCATCCAGACCTGACGAGATGGATCCGCCGGTGTAGCTGAACGCACCCGAGTTGTCGGTCGTCGCAGAGACATCTCCGTCGATGCTGACCTGTGGCATCGGCACGCTGACTTCGGCGTCGATCACGGTTCGCGGGTAGACCCCACCGGTGGCGCGACCGTATTGGTTGGTGTCGCGGAACGCAACGACCTGGCCGCTTTGGGCGTCGATGCGGCCTTCCCACGTCTGAATCTGTCCGGGAACCGTGTAGGTCACGATCCATACCAGACGGTAGGTAAGACGGTCGTCGTCCTCCTCCGGTTGGATCGTCAGACGCGGCTGTTCCTTGAGACGGGCGATCTCCTCGTCGCCGGACCATTTCAGAAGCCGGCTCTTGGCTTGAAGCCCGGTGAGGTTCGGTTCGGGATCGACGTCGGCGAAGCCAACCAGTGGCGCACCGAACTGGGTGATGTTGCCGTTGTTGATCCGGACGAAGACACGCGCTTCGTCGACGGGTACGTCACCGATCCACCACGAGAAGTACAGGCTGTGAAGTCGTCCCTTTTGCCGCGAGACACTCGTCTCGACGTCGAGCTCGAGACGACCGTTTCGTGGAGTGAGCAAGCTCGGATGAGTGTCGATGAACTCCCGCACCAGCGGCTCGAGGGCGGCGATGTCGATATCGCCATCCGGCTGCGCCAACCGTGTCATCGACTCGCCGTTCAGCGTGTTTCCCGTTCCCGGGATGAGCGGGATGCCGGATCCCTGCACCAGGGTCGCCAGACCGGTTCGCGGGTCCACGTCGAAACGCCAGTCTCCTCCACGGAGATCGAGGAACTGTTGTGCCGCAAATCGTTCCGGTGTCGCCCTCTCCGGATCGATCCGTTCCGACTTCGCGCTGGCGGAAACAGGCGCGATCGTTCGCGGGTCCAACGCCCCGGGGCGATCGACGGCGTGGGCCGAGAATGCCAACAAAGCGATCGCGACACAACTGACCCAGAAACGACCTGCGAACATGAATGCCCCTCCCCGGTAACGACCGGTATCGTGAGTCGTGATTTACGTCTATTCCGGAGGTCAGGCCAGCCCCAATGGGGCCGTTCGCTGCTCGATATCCGTCCCGAGGGGGCAGTTCCGAGGGGCGGACGCCGAGGCGGGTTCGAGGGTCCGTCGATCAATCCCGCTTCGAAGTAGCCTCAAGGGCGTCCAGCCGTCGTTCGATGCTCTGCAGCAGGTGGATGATATAGACGTGGGTCTTCTTGGCGTCGATTCCGACGGGACTGTCGTCACTGTTGATTAGGTCCGCGATCCGGTCGTATTCCTGACGATCGATCTTCATGAGACGCTCCTTCATCCTGCTTGCCGGTTGCCTATAATCCGGGAGGATAGCTCGCACGCTCGGGATCAGCGAGAGCGAAGTTCCTGTTGCAAGGTGGCCAGCCCATCGGCAGCCGCGACGTTCTCCTGCAGCAGGTACTGGGCGACGAGCCAATCCAGACGTTCGGCCAATGCTCGATCCAGCGGCACAAATCCCACGGCGAACACACGCCACGGTGCTTCTTCGAGTTCGGTGGTCGTGATCCGGCCTCGGATCCGTTCATGGATCCAGCCCAACCGGGTGGTGTAGGCACCGATACCGGAGCGGCAGTCCTCACGGATCACCGCATGGTTCGTCTCGTCGAGTTCCCGCAACGGTTCGCCCTGGGGGCCGGTGGCCAGCAACATCTCCGCGATGGCGGCCCCTTCCATCCGTTCGGCCAGTTCGAAGTCCTTCAACTCGAAGGCGATTCGACCCAACTCGTCCAGCGTCTCCGCGAAGCGCCAGTCCCGAGCATCGAACCTGCGCGCGGCCTGCAGCGCCTGGCACATCGCGATCTCGGCGGCGTGGTAGTCACCGCCCTCGATCGCCAGGAGCGCCTTGCGGTAGGCGCTATTCCAGTCGCCGTCGACGGCCGGTTGCGATCCGCAATGCACAGGCGCCCAGCGCTGGGGAGTCCCCGCAGCGGCGCCAGGACCGAAAAGGGAGAGGAGAGCCAGGGTAAGGATCGAAATTCGCATACCTACTAATATAGGTCCGCGATCGCTGCGGTGCGCGATTCGACGGAAATGACCTTATCGGAACATTTGTACGTTTCCACTCGGACGCGGGTTCAGGGTCCGATATCATGCCCTTCCGTTAACCCCAGGACTTGCCGAAGGGGCTGGATTAGGCATTGGCGAGAGCCAGCGAGGGAGAGTTCCATGAGCGTTCGGGTCGCGATCAACGGGTTCGGTCGTATCGGCCGCAATGTGTTCCGTGCCATCTACCTACGAGACGACATCGATGTTGTCGCGATCAATGACATCGCCGATCCCCAGGCGATGGAATACCTGCTTCGCTTCGACTCGATCCATGGTCCTTTTAATGAGTCGGCCCGTCTGATGGAAGGGCACTTGTTCTGCAAGGGTCGCAAGATTCCCGTGCTCCATGGCCGCGAGCCGGGTGACGTTCCGTGGTACGACCACGGTGTCGACGTCGTGGTCGAGGCCACCGGAATCTACCGCAGTCGTCGGCAGCTCCAATCCCACCTGGACGCAGGCGCGGATCGGGTCGTCTTGACGGTGCCGCCCGCCGATGAGATCGACGCCGTCCACTTACCGGGGATCACCGAACAGCCCCTCGATCGGCGCCATCGCATCATTTCCTGTGGGACCAGCACGGCGAACTGCACGGCCGCGATGATCCGGGTCCTGAACGACGCCTTCGGCGTCGAAAGCGGCTTCTTCACCTCCGTCCACGCATACACCACAGAGCAGAGCCTGATTGACACGCCCAGCGAGTTGGATCTGCGGCTGTCCCGGGCTGCGGTCGAGAACATCGTGCCGGTGCGTAGCTGGACCCAGCACGCGATCGAGGCCGAGTTTCCCCACCTGGAGGGCCGTTTCGGCGGTCACAAGGTCAACGTCCCGGTTCCCGACGTCTCCTGTGTCGATCTGGTCACGACCCACCCGGTCCAGGTCTCCGTCGCGGACGTGCAAGAGGTGTTTCGCAGCGCCGCGGCCAGCACGCTGAAAGGCGTGTTGCGGTTCATCGAGGAGCCGATCGTTTCCTCGGACATCGCCGGAAGCACGGCTTCCTGCTGTTTCGACTCGCTGGCGGCGATGGTCGTCGGCGAGCAGATGGTCAAGACCCTCGGCTGGTACGAGCAGGGAGGGGGGCTGACCCACCGCATTATCGAAGTAATCGCGCAGATGCAGCGCAAGGCGGCACGATGATCAAGATTGCCATCAATGGATTCGGTCGGATCGGCCGAGCCGTGTTTCGTATCCTGGCCGACCACCCGGAGATGCAGGTCGTCGGCATCAACGACATCTCGCCGGCCAAGTCGCTGGTTTACCTGCTGAAGTACGACACGGTCATGGGTCGCTTCGCGCAAGACGTCGCTCTGGACGGCGACCAAGTGACCTGCGACGGAAAGGCAACCCGCATCAGCCAGATCCGCTCGCCGGCGGAACTGCCGTGGGGTGAACTGGGAGTCGACATCGTCATCGAGGCCACCGGGCGCTTCCGTCAGCGTCAGGAGATCGAGCAGCATCTGAAGGCAGGCGCACAGCGGGTTATCCTGACGGTGCCGGCCAAGGATCGCCTGGACGCGACCATCGTACTGGGAGTCAACGACGACGAGTTGAAGCCGGAGCACCGCCTTCTGTCCAACGCCTCCTGTACGACAAATTGCCTGGCGCCGTTGGCCAAGGTGCTCGATGACCGGTTCGGTATCGAAAAGGGCCTGATCACGACGGTCCATGCCTATACCAACGATCAACGGCTGGCCGACTGGTACCACGCGGATCCGCGCCGCTCCCGCGCCGCAGGCGAAAACACGATTCCCACGACGACGGGCGCTGCCCGGGCCGTGGGCCAGGTGTTGCCACAGTTGGCCGGCAAGCTCGACGGCATGGCGATGCGGGTCCCGGTACCCGACGGGTCGATCGTCGATCTGGTCGTTCAGCTACGAAAACCTGCCGACTCCGAGACGGTCAATGCCGCGCTTCGGGAAGCCGCGGACGGCCCGATGCAGGGGATCCTTCAGTATTCGACCGAGGCACTCGTGTCGACGGATATCGTCGGCAACCCACACTCCTGCATCTTCGATGCGCCGCTGACCCAGGCGCTGTCCAACGGAATGCTCAAGGTGTTCGCCTGGTACGACAACGAATGGGGCTACGCCAATCGAGTCGTCGATCTGGCCCAGCGAGCCGCGACTCTCTGAGGCGGTTATTGCGATTGCAGCGTCCATCCGGCACGCCGACGTTGCTCGCGTGGCTTTGCGTACTTGCCGCCTGCACTCCGGGTGGGCCGGCGCCGGTGGAGGTCGACCTCAGAGGGACCAGTGCCGAAGCGGCTGCGCTGATTCGCGACCTGCGGCGTACTGCCGTGGCCGAACCGCAGGACGCCGACAAGCGCGGTGAATTCGGTTTCGCGCTCGAGGCCAACGGGATGCCCAGGGCCGCGGTTCAGACCTACCTCCAGGCGGAAGATCTGGCGACGACAGACCCGCAATGGAGCTACCTCGCAGCGGTTGTCCTGGCGCAACTCGGCCAGCTCGACACCGCCCTTGCCGCGCTCGATCGGTCGGTGGCGATCGACCCCTCTTACGTGTCCGCCTACCTCTACCGCGGCGCGTGGCTGCTCGACCTGGGGCGGGTCGACGAGGCGCAGGCGGCGTACGAGCATGCAACCCGATTGCAGACGGATAACACGGCCGCCTGGTACGGACGGGCTCGCGCCCACCTACGCCGGCACGAAGGCGCCGAGGCGCTGGCGATCCTCGAACGACTCGCGATCGGACGCGAACAGGTTCCCTACCTGCAACAGTTGCTCGGCTTGGCCTACCGCGAGACCGGCGATCTCGACCGGGCGCGCGAGGCGCTGGCGGTTGGCCGGGGAGGCTTGCAGCCTCCGTTGTGGCCCGATCCGCGGCGTCGGCCGCTCTCCGGCTACGCGCGGGGCTACGCGGCCGAGAAGCGACGCGGCGATGCGTTCATCGAGGTTGAACGCTGGCAGGACGCCGCGGCAACGCTGGAGCCGCTGCGCGAGCGCAACCCGACGGACCCCGACCTTCTGACGAATCTTGCGCTCGCGTACCGCAATCTGGGACGCGTCGATGATTCGGTTCGTCTGCTCGAGTTCGGTCTGGAGCATCACCCGGATCACGTTCACTTGCACGTCAACCTCGGCGTAGCTTACGAGCAGCGCGGCGAGTTCGAGCAGGCGCTGCAGCAGTTCGATCGGGCGATCGAGCTCAACCCGAAGCTGGGTTTCGTCTACCAGCGCAAGGGCCTGATTCTACTGTTCCGGCTGCGTCGCATCGACGAGTCGGTGACCGCTTTCGAGCAGGCTGTCACCTACGACTCTCAAGATCTGAGCGCACACGTCTATCTCGGGTTTGCACTCGTCGAGGCGAAACGTTGGAGTGAGGCCGCCGAGCGGCTGGCGCTGGCGCTGTCGCTCGACCCAACGAGCCGCGATGCGATGCTGGCGCTGGCGATCGCCCGCAGCGAGCTCGGGGAACTCGATCGCGCCGAGGCCTTACTGGCGCGCATCGAGCAGCTCTCTCCCGGCTCGCCGCAGGTCTCCCGCCTGCGTGAGCGGCTTGAGCAGAAACGGGAGGAAACCCGATGACCCGGCACGATCCACGCCACGGCCCTCGCAGCTCGTGGTGGGCGCTAGTCGCCGGCATCGTCCTGCTGGCGTCTGCGAGCTGCGCATCGCCTCCCGACAAGCCGCCCACCGGACCGCCCTGGTTCGAGGAGGTGGCGCGGGAGCGCGGCCTCCGGTTCGAGCACCGCTCGGGGCACGCCGAGCGTCACATCTTCCCCGAGATCATCGGAGGCGGCGCTGCGCTGTTCGACATGGACGGCGACGGAGATCTGGACGCCTACCTGGTGCAGAGCGGAAACCTCATCGATCCCGGGGCGCAGGGCGGCGTCAACCGCCTCTTCGAAAACGACGGTGCGGGACACTTTCGCGACGTCACCGAGGGCAGCGGGGCCGACGATGACGGCTATGGCATGGGGGTCGCCGCCGGCGACTACGACGACGACGGCGATGTGGACCTCTACGTCACAAACTATGGGCCGAACGTTCTGCTGCGCAATGAGGGGGGCGGTCGATTCGCGGACGTCACGGTGGCCGCAGGCGTCGGTCACCGGGGCTGGGGCACGAGCGCCGCGTTCGTTGATTACGATGCTGACGGCGATCTGGACCTGTTCTTCACGAACTACGTCAACTGGTCGCTCACCGACGAACGGGACTGTTACAACACGGCGTGGCAGCTCGACTACTGCTTACCGACGAATTACAAATCACCGGCCACCGACGTGCTCTACCGAAACGACGGCGTCGGACGCTTCACCGACGTAACGGTCGAGTCCAATCTGAACACCAGCTTCGGCAATGGTCTGGGGGTCGTCTGCGCCGACTACGACGGCGATGGCGCCATCGACATCTTCGTCGCCAACGACGCGATGCTCAACCAACTCTGGCTGAACAGACAGGACGGCACCTTCGTCGACGAGTCGTTGCTGCGCGGCTGCGCGCTGGATGAGCACGGCATGACGAAGTCCGGCATGGGCGTTGCCGCAGAGGACTACGACGACGACGGCGACCCGGACCTGATCGTCGTCAATCTCGAGACCCAGACCGATTCGTTTTTCCTCAACGAGGACGGTTTCTTCCGCGACCACACCGGCGAAGTCGGGCTTGGCGCGACGAGTCGGGTGCACACGCGCTTCGGGATCGGGTTGGTTGACTTCGATAACGATGGGTTTCTCGACCTGTACCACGCCAACGGCAGGGTGACGAAAACCGCCGAGCCGCTAACCGGCGATCCGTACGCGGAGCCGAACATGCTGTTCGCCGGCGCCGATAACGGCCGCTTCGAACCGGTCAGTCCGCAAGGCGGCACGCTCGAGACGTTGGTGGCCACCAGCCGTGCGGCGGCTTTTGGCGACGTCGACGGTGACGGAGGCCTGGACGTCGTGGTGGTCAATCGAGACGCGGCGGCCTACCTGCTCATCAACGTCGTGCCGAATCGCGGTCACTGGATCCGATTCCGTGTGCTCGGGCCCAGTGGGCGAGACGCGATCGGATCGACCGTCCAGGTGGTGTTCGACGGGCGGACCAAGACGCGCGGCGTGCGTAGCGCCTACAGCTACAACTCGGCAAGTGAGTCGGTCGCGCACTTCGGTTTGGGCGACGCGACGCGCGTCGACCAGGTGACCGTACTCTGGCCCGACGGGACGCGTGAGATCTTCGGCGAACTCGAGGCCGACCAGTCCGTGACCCTGCGCCGCGGCGCAGGCAGCCAGGCCGTCGCCGGGAGGCGCGACTAAGGAGCCCGTTGGCTCCTACAGTTGAACCCGCACGGTTTGAAGTGAGTTCGCCGGAAGCATGACCTCCGCGTAGCGGCCGGAGATCTGCAGCTTGAAGGGGATCGGCTCCTTCGTCGTATTCAGCAGTTGGACGCTCAAGAGCTTGTCTTCGTTGATCGTCGCAGAGGCATGCAGGGCGTCGGAGTCCAGCCCGTCGAGTGAACGCTGGGTTCGTACGGCCTTGTCGCCGGGACGGATGGTCCGACTGAACTGCGCGAGGACGTAGTAGATCGGCGTGTAATAGACCTGCCGCGTCGTCGTGTCGATCATGATCGGTGCGCCGCAATAATTCCCCACGTGGTTGGGTCCGCCTTCCTGGTCCAGGACGACGTTCCAGTCCACCCAGCCGCTGACCCAATGATCCAGGCTGACGATGATGTTGCGTGCATAGCGATGCACGGGGGTGTAGACGGGATGATCTGCAGACGCCTTCCCCGCCCAGGTAGCACTGTAGGCCCAGTCCGTCGCGTTGGCGTTCCACCAGAACGAATCGTTGTCGAACCAGCCCGATTCCTTGAAGCCCTCGGGATCCTCGATCCCGCCGGGCGCGTCGATTCCCAGATTATCGATGCACCCCTCTGTATGCACGATGCTGCAATCCGGGAACTTGGCGTGCACTCGATCGAACGTGTCTTCGTAGACCTTGAAAGTACTCGAGTACCAATGAACGGCTGCGCCGTAAACATGTTTCGCAGATTCCGGATCCCCGAAGATCACGTCGGTCCACTCTTCGAGGCCATCCCGATTCTGATCGTAGATGAGCAGTCGGGTCGCCGCATGCGAACTCGCTTGTAGACGAGGCCCCAGGTGCTGCTTGATGAAATCGTTCTGCGACTCCGGAGAGAAGTGCATGCTCTCCCACTGCCCGCCGTTGCCGTGCGGTTCGTTGACCGGCGTCAGACCCCACATTTCTACGCCTGCGCTCTTGTAGGCGTCGAGGTATTTGACGAGGTAGTCGGCGTAAGTCGAAAGGTACTTCGGCTCAAGCCAACCGCCGTCGCCCTGCCAGTCGTTCTCCGCGGAAAGTGGGATGTACCAGGTATCGATCGTCTTCATCCACGGCGGTGCAGTCCAGGCGGAGGCGATAATGCGCAGGTCTTGGTCCTGTTGTCCGCGTTTGATCTCGAGCGCCTCCTGGATCATGGGCAGTAGGTCGTAATCGGGATCCCGGATGCCCGGATAGTTCGCGGGGTCGAATCCCTCTAAGTCCGGTGCGATGCTGAACGCCGTCAATTCCGTGTCATCGGCTTTCTCCGCGTAGGAGTACTTGCCCTCCACGCTGAAATCGCAGGATCCGATATGCGTGCGGGTCAGCGTGAAGTCGGCACCGGACTCGCCGTAGATGCGCCGCATGACCTCCCGGCGCCGCTCCGGTTCCAGGTGCGCCAGCACAAAAGCGGAGGATTCCGTAAACGAAGAGCCGATTCCGTCGATGGTCTGTTTGGTCTCGTCCGGATACACGGAGATGACCGTGCCGTCTGCCCGGCCCGGTCGGAAGGGGACCCCGTCCATTGAGGCCAGTTTGTGTCCCGACTCCGAGGTGAGCAGGATCTCGACCATGCGGATCGCTGATGTGCCCGATTCATTCGTACCCGTGCAGGCCACGGTCGCAAGGGCGATCCAGGCCACGAGCAGTCGGTGATGCGATATCCGGATCTTCATCGGCACCAGTCTAGACCGGAGCGGCCCGAGTGACCGCTCCCGGGTGTCGCGTCTCGCGACGACGTGTCGGATTCTCCGACCGGCTTGATCCCCCTGATTCCGTGGGTTCGTTGGGGTCTTCCCAACAGTCCCCAGAACGTGTCGCGAATCGCGACACGGATTACAGATTCCAGTTCTTGGCTCTTGTGGCTGTAAGCCCTTGCAATTAAGTGAGTTGGATCGATTGAGATCTGCGGCGTGGATCTTGCAAACCAGGGTGCAGGTATTCCAATCCGGAGGCACCCATGAATGTGAAAAGAATGAGATGGCTCGTCTGGCTGTTTGCCGTCGCGCTCATCACCGGCGGCGCGCTCGCCGCACCCGGTCCCAATACGGGAACGGAGAAGAACAAGGAAAAGGTCGATGTGATCTTGACCTTCGACCGAGCGGTCGGTCCCGACGATCTGGACAAGAGTCTCGAGGCGAAGGTCAATCGTCGCTTCGATAACTTGCCGATGATCGCCATCAACATCCCGGCCCATCGACTCGAGCAAGCCGCTCGTGGCAACGGAGTTCGGTTCATGGCTCTCGACGCGCCGATCGAGGCCGCGTCCAGCGCCGGTCGCTCCACCGCCAACACGCCGGCCCTCGGGTCGTACTACGACAACGTCTACAACGGCGCCGGTCTCAGCGTGGCGGTGATCGACTCGGGTGTCGCACCCCATCCGGACCTGTGGATCCGAACCCAGCGGGACTTCGTCGACAACGTTTCGCACTTTCCCAACGACCCCTACGGTCATGGCACCCATGTCGCCGGCATCATCGCCGGTGTAGGCTCGGCTTCCGGCTTCGTGCACTGGGGACAGGCATGGAACGCGGGAATCGTCTCGCTGCGGGTCCTGGACGAGGGTGGCGCAGGCCAGGTCTCGGGCCTGCTGGCCGCCATCGACTGGCTGTTGACCCACGGGGACACTTACTCCGTCAAGGTTGTCAACCTGTCCGTCGGAAAATCGATCCAGGAGAAAGCCGCCAACGACCCGCTGGTCCTGGCGGTTGAGTTGTTGTGGGATGCCGGCTACACCGTCGTCTGTTCTTCGGGCAACTTCGGCACCTCCGGCTACGGAACGATCACCAGCCCCGGTAACTCGCCCAAGGTGATCACCGTCGGTTCGTGGACCGACAAGGGCACCGCGGGGATGCGCGACGACTTCCTGTCGACGTTTTCCTCCAAGGGCCCCACGCTGTTCGACTACTTCGTCAAACCGGATCTCGTGGCCCCGGGCAACCGGGTGGTCTCGACGATGGGCGCCTCTTCGGCGATGAAAACCCAAATGTCCGACAGGGTCGCCGACTGTGGTCTGGCGGCCTGCAACGCCGACTATCTCGAGCTCTCCGGTACCAGCATGGCGGCCCCGATGGTCGCCGGTGCTGCGATCCGCATGATCGGCCGGGAGCCGACCCTCAACCCGGCTTCCGTGAAGGCGCGATTGATGTCGTCTGCACGCTCGCTCCCCGGCGAGGCCCTCGCCGTCGGCGCCGGTCTCCTCGATGTCAGAGCGGCGCTGGATGCCACCGGCATCGCCACCGTGGCTCCCTCGCCTCGTATTGGCATGATCGAGAGCAACAGCAAGGTCGTCATCGAGAACGTCGCGTCCACGTGGGGCAGCCCCTGGACGTCCGCCGTCCTGTGGGACGACGCGGTCATGTGGTCCGATGCGGTCCTGTGGGACGACGCCGTGATGTGGTCCGACGCCGTGATGTGGTCCGACGCCGTGATGTGGTCCGACGCCGTGATGTGGTCCGACGCGGTCTTATGGTCCGACGCCGTGATGTGGTCCGACGCGGTCTTATGGTCCGACGCCGTTCTCTGGAGCGATGTCGTACCCAGTTCCAATAAAGGTGTGCTGAGCGATTCCGCCGATGCCATGTCTTGTTCCGACGACGCCGGAAGTAGCGCCCCTGCTGCTCCATCTGCCGATCGCTGATCTCTTAACTCTACCTGACTAACTGGAGCATCGGATGTCCACACTCACTCAACGGGAAAACGAAGCACGCGCAAGCGCTGCTCCGTCTAGCCGCGGAGCGGGATTGGTAGTGTTTTCAGGTACGGTCGTGTTGGCGGTTGCCACGATTTGTGGATTCCTTCCACCCACGGGCGTCCGGACGGAGTGGCCTGTGTTGCTGACCCTCATTGGACTGGCGGCCTTCGTGGGCTCCCGCTCGGTGAAGGTGCCGGCGTTAAAAATCGAAGTCACTGCTGGTGACGCGTTCACGTTCCTTGGGTTGCTGGCGGTCGGACCGCTGGCTGCACCGATCGTCGCCCTGGCGGGCACGGCAAGTGCGGTCATCGCCTCTGATCATTTCAAGCGGCGACGTCTTAAGGCCATCTTCAATATGGCCTCTGTGACGCTCTCCGCAGCAGCCTCGGCATGGGCGCATCAAGCGATACTGGCCGGCGAACAACTCGGCAGCTACACGTATGCTGTCGCAGTCGTCGTCGCCGGTGTCACGTTTGGCCTCGTCAACACCCTATTGGTGGCGCTGGTCATGCGTATTGCAACAGGAACGTCTGTCGTTTCGAACTGGTTAGGTTTCGGTCCCTGGGCCGTGGGCTCCTCCATGGGTAGCCTCCTGATCGCCCTCGGTTTGCTCTCGCTCATTCCCTCGGTGGGATTTGCAGGGCTGGTCCTTGGACTCTTTGGGACCCGACTCGTCACCACTTCGATCCAGGCTTTCCGCGACAGTACAGGAGATGTTTCCGATCTCACCGTGAGTTGATCAGTTACTATTTCCCACACGGGCCCGGCGGATAGCCAGCCGCCGGGCCTTTTTCTTTTCTCGGCATCGAGAACCTGCGCGTCACTGCGGTCCCGAATTGTCATCCACCGTCCGGCCGCCGGACCTCGATGAATTGATCGACGTCGACGTCCGCCAGCGTCGTCTGTTGTCCGTCGGGCCAGTCGACCACCAGTCGCTCGACCCTGGTCGCGTCTCCGAGCCCGACATGCAAGCGCGGGTCGTGGGACGAGAGATAGGAATCGCCGCTGGCGAGATCGCGGATGAACGTGCGCCCCGACGCCTGCACGCTCAGTCGGGCGCCGATCTCCGGCCCGTCACCGGGACTGGAAGGCAGGATGACGGTGAGCCAGTGCCCCTGGGCCGACTCGTTGCGCAATAACGACGGAGGACGATCGAGGTGGGTGAACAGCAGGTCCAGGTCACCATCGTCATCGTAGTCGCCGACAGCCAGCCCGCGGCTGGAGCGTTGCAGCGCGAAACCGGGCCCCGCTGATTCGGTCACCTCGCGAAAGGTACCGTCACCGAGATTCTCGAGCAGCTGGTTCCGCTGCTCGTAGCGCATACCGAACTCCGGATGCTCGTCGACCTGCGGGTAGATGTGACCGTTGGCGATCACAAGATCCAGGTCTCCGTCACTATCCAGATCCGCCAGCGCGGTGCCCCACGAAAGCGGCAAACGGGTCGCGGCGCCGACCCCGGAAGCATCGCTGGCGTCGCTGAACAGGCCGGTTCCATCCCCGAGGTACAGCGTGCTGAAGTCCTCGGAGAAGTTCGTCACCACGAGGTCGATCGTACCGTTCCCGTCGACATCCCCGGCCGCAACGCCCATGCCTGCCTGGGCCGCACCACCGACGTCGAACGCGGCTCCGGACCACAGCCCGGTCTCGCGGAACACTCCCTCGCCTTCATTGCGGTACAGGAAGTTGGCATCGGAATCGTTGGCCACATACATATCGATGTCGCCGTCGTCATCCACGTCAATGGCGCGGGTTCCCAGACCATAGCCTAGGGCGTGGTCGGTCAGACCGGCGCTGCCGGTGGCAACATCGAATCGGCCCTCGCCGCGGTTCAGCAGGAAGTGATCCGGAGCGCCGGGCATGCCGAACGGACCTGCCGCGACGGTGTCGACACCCTTCCAGTCCAGCGTGCGACGCGCCACCAGCACTTCGTCCAATGACTGCTCAATGTAGGCCGCGATGTACAGGTCGAGATCGCCGTCGCCGTCGGCGTCAAAGAAGCTGGCGCCGCTGTTCCAACCGGGGATCTCGACGCCGGCCTCCTTGCTCACATCCTTGAAGCCCCCGTCTCCGCGGTTGTGGTAGAGGACGTTGGCGCCGAAGTTGGTGACGAGCAGGTCTGGCCTGCCGTCGTCGTCGTAGTCCGCGACGGCCACGCCACAACCCCAGTGCTCGGCGTCCGCGACACCCGCCCGGTCGGTCACGTCCTCGAATCGGCCGTCGCCGAGTCCACGGTACAGCGCGTTGCGCCCATGTTCGGCGATACGGCCGTCTTCGATGCGATGCGCGTTGACCAGATACAGGTCAAGCCGACCGTCCCCGTCGAAGTCCAGCCAGGCGGCTCCGCTGCCCGCACTGTCCAGCAGGTGATCTTTCCCCGGTCGCCCGGCGTGGATCACGCGGTCCAGGCCCGCATCGGCTGCGACGTCGACGAACTGAAAGCCAGCGCGTAGCTTCGACGCCGCGCGATCCGCCTCACCGCCCCCGCAGCCGACCGCCGCCCAGGACAGAACAACAACGCCGATCCACTCGACGATGCGGGTCAGTGCTGCACGCCGTCGTGGAGCGAACCGAACGCGGACTGAACGGTCTTCCACTGGGCTTCCAGCGCGGCAGCATCCTTGCCGCGGGCCAGTCCACCGATGGCCTTCGCCGCGTCGAGCAACGTCTTCTTGGTGGCGCGGTCGATGATCACGAAGCCCGGGTCGTACTTGCCGTCGTCGCCGTCGTCGGCGTGATGGTGGTGTCCGCCGTCGATCAGACGCTTGCGCACCGCAGCCACTGCCGCGTCTCCCTCGTTGCCGAGCTGCGCCACCAGGGTTGCCAGGTTTTCGATTTCGCTCCGCGCGTCTTCACCGTCTGCGAGCTTGGCCTGTGCCTTGGCGTGCACCCCCTCGGCATGTCCGAAGGTCGTGGCCAGGATCGAGTGCACCAGGTTCCATTCCGTCTGCTTGGCTCCCAGGATCACATCGGCCAGGCTGGAATACGAGTCGACGATCGGTCGCGGTGTTGCGGTAGCGTCGTGCTTCGGCATCTGCGCGAAGACCGGAGAGATCAGCGTGGCACAAACGAGCACGGATAGCATGACAAATATTCGGCGTTCCATGAGGTTCTCCATTTTCTTGTGCCGAACGGACCGGCGTCGGTGGCAGCCGCGGCATGACGCCGGGGCACAGGGATGGTAGCGACTGATGGCCGGGGTCACGGGGGGGCTATGGGACCCGAACGGTCCATATAACGACAAGATCAGACGGCACGATCCGCCCGTTGACGGTAACTTCCGACCATGTGGCGCCTAATATTGATCGGATTGTTACTCCTGCCCTGGCCGGCGAGCGCCGGCGAGGTCGTGCGCATCGAGGCCGACCGCGACGCGACGCTGATCGAGTCGGCGGACGGGTCGCTGGCAAACGGGTCCGGCCCGTCCGTGTTCATCGGCCGCACGTCCCAGAGTGTCGATTCTCGCCGACGTGCGCTCCTGCGTTTCGACGTCGCCGGCACGCTACCGCGGGATGCGGTGATCGACTCGGTGACGCTAACCGTGTTCGTCAACCCCAGCAATTCGCAGCCGTCCACGGTGACCGTGCATCGTCTGCTGTCGGACTGGAGCGAGGGCCCGAGTAGCGCCAGCGGCGGCGGCGGTCGCCCGGCCGAGCCGGGTGACGTGACCTGGATCCATACGGACTACGATGACGCGCGCTGGCCGCGGCCGGGTGGCCACTTCGTCCCGCACGCGAGCGCGAGCGCGACGCTGAGCATCGCCGCACTCTATTCGTTTCAGACTCACGAACTGGCCCGGGACGTTCGTCGCTGGCTGGTGGCACCGCACCGCAACTTCGGCTGGTTGCTGATCGGCGACGAATCCCAACCGCAGACCGCGAAGAACCTGGCCAGCCGCGAGTCCGCCGATCCATCGCGGCGGCCGGTTCTCGAGATCCGTTACAGAGTGGCTGCCGCTACGGACAGGCGCTGATCCCTCCATCCCGGTTCGCGCTACCGTAACTGCCGCCGTCGGTCCGAAGGAGGTACCAGTGTCCCTCGCCCGGCGTCGGAGTGACGACGCGGATGTCGAGGTAAGTCTCGGTCTCGTTGTTCGCCACGCAGATCTGGGTTCCCCCGACGAACCCTCCCATGGCCTGCAGATTGGAGAGCGTGCCACGGGCGACGTCGTAACCACCGCCGGCCGCCTCGACGTTGCCCCACCATAACTGGGTGCGATTGACGGCCAGTTGCAAGACGTCGCTCAGGCCCCCGTCGCGGATGTCGACACTCTCGATGTCGCCGGTCGTCACCAGTCGGTCACCGACCACCGTGGCGCTAATCCCGAGCGACTGCAGAGTCGAGTCCGCATTAATCGCCGCCGCCAGCGCCTGCACGATCTGGGCTGCCGTCATGCCGGTGGTATTGCTGGCCCGGATCAACTGCCCGTTGACGATCAGGTCGACGCGGCCGCCGCCCTGACCGGTACCGACCCCGCTCAACTCGAAGTACTCCTCGATCGAATCGCAGTCCGCGGCGCAGCCGTCCAGATCCTGCCCCAGTCCGTCGTCGCACGACTCGGCGGGCGCGTCGAGTTCGCCGTCGCCGCAACGCACCGTCTGGAACTGGCGCATCATCTCGTGATCCTCGTGCTCGAGGATATGGCAGTGATAGGCGTACTTGCCTTTGTAGTCCTCGAAACGCGCGATCACCCGCAGGATCTCGTTTGGACCGACCATCGCCGTGTCCTTCCAACCGCTCTCCTCGGGTAGCGGCGGCTGTGGGTTGCCGTCGGGGATGATCTCTCCGCCCGCCCCGGTCGTGAAGCCGTCCCGGTCGAGGATCTGAAAGAACACCAGATGCATGTGCATCGGATGGGAGACGCCGGAATCGTTGATGAAGCGCCAGATCTCGGTGGTATCGAGTTCCGGGTACTCCGTGATGTCGTCCCAATGCAGGTCGTTGATCTCCCAGATCGAACGGCCGCAATCGTCCACACCCGAACGCTTGAGGTTGAAGTCGCGGCTCAGGATCGCTTCCCCCTCCGGGATGCGATCGATCGGTCGTAGCGTGGGAGGAACCGGGTCGGTGTCGCCAATCGAACTGCCGACCACGAACTTCATTACGTCGCTGATGTCGTTCGCCCCGTTCGGGAAGGGGGCAGCGGCGCTGTTCTCCAGCAGGATCTCGTCGCCGGCGTTGTAGCCGGCGAAATCGACGATCACGTCATAGCGTTCGCCGGGACCGATCGTCAGTTGACCGACCCCGGGCACCGGAGTCTCAAGCAACCCGCCCTCGTTGCCGATCACGGTGAACGTCAGCAGCCCGCTGGGCGGATTCAGCGAAAGCGTATAGACCCGCGATCCGGAGCCGCCAAGCAGGCGCAGTCGGTACTTGCCCTGATCGACGTCGAGGTACGGCCAGACCTTGCCGTTGACCATCACCTTGTCGCCGAAGAACATGTCCTGCCATTCGGATGGGTAGTAGTAGGTTCCGTCGGGATTGAACATCCGGTCCTGGATCACCACGGGCACTTCATAGGGCCCGGTGGGGATGTTGATCGCGTCCTCGACCGCGTCGCGCATCAGGTAGGCGCCGGCCAGACCCATGTAGACGTTGAGCCGGGTGATGCCGAGGGCGTGGTCGTGGAACCAGAGGGGGGCCGCCTGCTGACCGTTCGGGTAGACGTAGGTGACCGGAGGGGCCCCGGGTAGGAACGTATCCTCGGGGTAGCCGTCGACCGCAGCCGGAACGTGTCCACCGTGCAGATGGACGACCGTCTTGGCGACGTCCTCCGCGCCATGGATACAGACGTTGCCGAATCCGTCATCCTGGATGTCGACGTCGAGATAATGGTTGTCGGTCCGCAGGATGTTCGTGTCGAAGTCACGGATGTCGTTAATCCAGTTGACGGTGACCGGCATATTCTCCCGCGCGATGATGATCGGTCCGGGGGTCTGCGGCGGCGAGGTGCCGTCGGTGTAGCCCCAGACCCGCGCCGGTCCAGGCAGCTCGCTGTGGGCCTGCTGCTCGAACTCGACCATGGAAATCGAGTACTCGGCGATCCCGCCGATCGAGCCGCTGTCCGGCACCGCGATCGGCGGCAACGGCAACGGATCGACGAACGGGGTCAGCGCGATGGGGCACTGGGCCAGTAGGCAGGTCGAACCATCGCCCTGGTAGACGCTGCCTACGGTCATTTCGCAGTCGGCCTGGGTCCCCTCGGTGCAGGTGCCGTCGGTCGCGCAACAGGCACCCAGCGCTGGGCCGGTGCAGGGGTTGGGGGTGCAGGTCGTCCCATCGCCCTGATAGGTCCCGGTGCAGGCACCGATCCCGGCAACGATCGAACAGCTGTCGCCATCGCAACAGGCACCGGTCGGCCCCCCTGACGGCGTGTAGTCGATAAACAGCGAGGGGCGATCCGCGCCGCCGTTGTCGGTGTTGTTGACGCTGGCGAAGCGCTTCGCCGTTTCGATCTGGCTCTCGTCGACGATCAGGATCCAGCCGAAGTTCTGCGTCGGGACGTCGAGCCAACCCTGGACATCGCTGACCATCGTGGAGGTCGAACCCCAGCTGTAACTTCCGTTGCCACCGACCGTCGTGGTGCCGCTGATCGTCGCCGAGAAGTCGCCTCCAGGGGTGCCCCAGATCTGGGACGAATAGAACGTGTGCTGCCATGTCGGGTCGTTGGTCGTCGGCGTGTCGCCGCGCCCCTGCTGGGAGTTGCCGGTGTTGGAGGTTCCCTGCCCCCAGTCGGACTGCAGCCGGTGCAGCGGCGCGTTGAACCCGGTGTTCTGCTTGACGCGGTTGGCGACGAGGGTCAGCTGGACCGCGTTGATCGTCGCCCCGGGGGGCACGGCACCGGCAACGTCGAAGTAGAGCACGGCACGCCGCACGGCGACCTGACCGCTGTTGTTCAGCGCGTCCTTGACCTTGCCACTGAACAGGTTGGGTCCGAGCGCATTGCTCGTGTCCTGAAAACCAACCTGACTGACCGGTTCGTAGAGCGTGTTGTCCCGGGTCGGGGCGATCTGGACGCTGTCGGCCCAGGTGACCCCTCCGACCAGAATCAAGGAGAGGAAGAAGACGAGAGAGAGCGATCGAAGTCTCATGGCAAACCCCCTGAGACCATTTCCTCTGTTTAATAGGGTGCAGTCAATCGGGTCCAGGGACCTTTCGACGCGATAAGTCCACTTGATAGCGCAATTCTCGAGCGAATCTCGACCTCATCGGATGCCGCCCGCGATCGATTCCCACCGCCTCCATTGACAGTTTCTTCGGTAGGCGCTACTTTTAATGCAGGTTCCCGGTCGCAACCAATCGTACAGAAACGACTTTTTGCCGTGCCGAAGCCCGGCCGATGTGTGTTAGACGTCGGCACTGATCCCGCCTCCTTTCCGGAGTCACGGGCCGGGAATCCGAGTCATGCTCTCGAGAAGGAGAGCGAGGAGTTTGAGATATGGGAACGAGATTGTATGTGGGGAACCTCCCCTTTAGCGCCGACGATTCTCAGGTGCGGTCGCTCTTTGAGCAGAATGGTCGCCAGGTTGAGGAAGTCCACCTGGTCACCGACCGAGAGTCCGGGCGCCCCCGCGGTTTCGGGTTTGTCGAGATGGCAAACAGCGAGCACGCCGACCAGGCCATCCAGGAGCTGAACGGTCACTCGATGGACGGACGTCAGCTGAACGTCAACGAAGCGCGTGAGCGTGGCAGTGGCGGCGGCGGCGGCGGTGGTGGACGCTACTAGTTAGCGTTGAACACATCGATTAAATTGCAGGGGCGTCCTTCGGGACGCCCCTTTTTTTGTTGGGTGGAGGCATCCGCTTAGGTTACGGCGGGATGGGACGCTAGACTGGCGACCAGCCATGAACAAAGCCCTTCTCTCCGTCCTCGTCCTCTTTTTCGCCGCCGGCTGCGGCGGCCGGAACGAAGACGGTCGCCAACTCGTGTCGGCACAACGGATGCTGATGGGCACCTCGTTCCGGATCGAGGTCGTCACGACCGATTCGGAAGGCGGGCGGGCCGCCGCCGAGGCGGCCCTGGACGAGGTCGCCCGGGTCGAAGAGCGACTCAGCGAGTGGAAGACGACCAGCGAGATCAGTGCGGTCAATCGGGCCGCCGGCGAGAGCGTCGCCGTCGAGGTCGGCGAGGAGTTGTACGAGGTCGTTGAACGGGCGCTGCAGATCTCGGAGATGACCGACGGCGCCTTCGACATCACCTATGCCGCGTGTGGGCATCTATGGTCGTTTCGCGAGCCGCGCATCCCGACCGACGCACAGCTAGCGGCCTGCTTGCCCTCCGTAGGCTCCGAGCGGGTCGAACTCACCGCCGCAAACCGTGCCATCCGACTCCCTGACCCGGCGATGAAGATCGGCATCTCCGGCATCGGCAAGGGGTACGGCGTCGATCGGGCGGCGGCGGTGCTCGAGAGCCACGGGATCTTCGATTACACCATCGACGGCGGTGGCGATCTCCGTGTCCGGGGCGGCAACGTCGATCGGCCCTGGCAAGTGGGGCTGGCCGACCCGCGCCGGGAGGGGTCGTTGTCCGGTGCGATCGAGCTGGACCGCGGTGCCATCGTCACCTCCGGCGACTACCATCTGTTCTTCGAGCGGGACGGCACGCGATATCACCACATCCTGGACCCCCGCACCGGCCGGCCGGCGCCGGATTCCATCGCGGTGACGGTGATCGCCCGCAACGCCATGGACGCCGATGCCCTGGCCACGGGCCTGTTCGTGCTGGGCCCGCTGCAGGCGCTGGAGCGGGTCGAGGCGCTCGCCGGCGTCGAGGCCCTGATCACCGATCCGGAGGGGGTCCGGCACGCCTCCTCGGGCTTTCCTATAAGTGGTCACAGCGGCTCGACAATCCGCGTTGACGCTGCCTCGCACGGCAAGTAATTTCGAGTTATATTCAGTGTGATTCCGCCGTTGGAGCGTCCTTGCATGGTCGATGAGCAACACCCCGGAGCGAAGAAACGCGGCGCCCTCGACCACACGCTGGACGAGCACCGGGAGTGCGACCGCTGGGTCGCCAAGCTGGAAGATTGCCTCGATAGCCACCCCGACAGCTCGGGTCAGTGGGTCGGCCGTTTACTCGAACATCTCCCCGGACTCGCACGCACCCTCCGCGAGCACTTCGTCACCGAGGAACAGGGGCCGCTCTACGCCGACCTGCCGACCCGTCGTCCCCGGATCGCCAGTCGCGTCGAAGCCCTGAAACTCGAACATCCGGGGATGCTCGTCGAGATCGACCAGATCATCGACGCCACCGGTGGCCTGCGGGAGGCCGAGCTCTACGAACTTCGTGAGCTGAACGCCCGCATCCAGCTGTTCGTCGCCCGGCTTCGACGCCACGAGGCGGCAGAGAACGAGCTGATCTTCGAGGCGTACTGGGACGACATCGGTGTGGGCGACTGATCGAGTCGTGGTTGTATTCCTCGTCTAATGATCCGCTGGAGGTTGCATCCATGAGTCTACGAATGGCCCGTACGGATACCGATGCGTCGCCGCGCCCCGCCTCCCGGGTCGAGGAAGTCGACCAGGCCATCGTCGAGTTCGTCTCGGACTCCGGCGAAGGGGCCCAGACCGCAGGCCAGATGTTCGGCACCGTGAGCGCCCAGATGGGTAACGGTGTCTGGACCGTCGAGATCATCCCCGCAGAGATCGAACCGCCCCCTCGCTCCAAGGAGAGCGCCAGCGGCAACCGGATCCGAATCGCCGGGGCCCCGGTGACCAACATGGGCGAGACCGCCGACGTGGTGGTCGCCTTCAACGAGCAGGTTCTCTACAACCGCATCACGGACGATGCGTTGCGCGAGGGAACGATCGTCTTCCTCGAAAATATGTGGGGTGACTCTCCCGACGAGGGGATCCGCAAGCAGTACGCCGAGGCGTTGGCGGACTTCAAACGGCGAGGCTACGTCGTCGTCGAGGTTCCGATGGACGTCGAGTGCCGCAAGATCGTCCCCGACCCCCGGCGGGGCAAGAACATGTGGGCCCTCGGCATGGTCTCTGCGATCTACGAGCGGGACCTGGACAAGCTTCGATCGCTGATTGAACTCCGTCTCGGAAAGAAGGGCGAGAAGGTCGTCTCGGCGAACCAGTCCCTGATCCAGGCGGGCTACGAATGGGCACAGCAGAACGTCGACTTTCGTTTCCGCGTCTCCGTCCATCCCTCGACGGAGGAGCGGGTCGTCATGAACGGCAACCAGGCGCTGGCGCTCGGCATCATGTCGGCCGGTATCGAGGTCTGCTCGATGTATCCGATCACGCCGGCGACGTCGGTGTCCCACTACCTGGCAGACGCGCTCCAGAAGGTCGGCGGTTTCGTCCATCAGGCCGAGGACGAGATCGCAGCCATCGGTTTCGCGTTGGGAGCGACCTACGCCGGCAAGACCGCCGTGACGGTGACCTCCGGACCGGGTCTGGCGTTGAAGACCGAGTTCATCGGACTGGCCGTGATGGCGGAACTGCCGCTGGTCATCATCGATGTCCAGCGTGGCAGCCCCTCGACCGGACTCCCGACCAGGGTCGAGCAGGCCGACCTGATGGCGGCGATCTACGGCGCACCGGGAGACGCGCCGAAGATCGTGATCGCCCCGTCTTCCATCGAGGAGTGTTTCCACTTCGTGATCACGGCCAGGAAACTGGCCGAGACCTTCCGCGGACCGGTCCTCGTGCTGACCGACGCCAACCTGGCCACCGGCCAGACGTCGTTCAAGCGACCCGTGGTCGAGGAAGAATGGCTGGCCCCACCGATCGACCAATCGGCCTGGGACAAGGAGGTTCCGCCCTACGCCTGGGATCCCGAGACCGGTCTGTCGCAACGACCCGTACCGGGCCAACGGGGCGGCGAATACGTCCTGACCGGGCTGGCCCACAGCGAGAAGAGCAAGGTGGCCTACGACGCGGCGACGAACCAGCGCTCGATGGCGGCCCGCAGCCGCAAGCTGGCCACGCTGCAACGCTCCCTCAAGCCACCGGTGATCCACGGCGATGACGAGGGCGACCTCCTGATCGTCGGTTGGGGTTCGACCCGTGGCGCCATCGAGGAGGCCGTCGACAAGTTGCGGGAGGCCGGCAATAAGGTCTCCTGCCTGACCCTGCGCTTCCTCTCGCCCCTCGAGCCGGGTCTCAAGGAGATCTTCTCGCGATTCAGAAAGATCAAGACCATCGAGTTGAACTACAGCGACGATCTCGACGACCCGAAGATCCGACCGGAGAATCGACGCTACTCGGAACTGGCGTTGTTGTTGCGGGCCTGGACCCTTTGCGACGTCGGCTGCTGGTCCAAGGTTTCGGGGATCCCGTTGCCTCCGGACGAGATCGGGCGGGTGATTCAGGCGGAGTTGGATAAACTCGGCCGGGACTGACGGAGGAAACGATGTACGGCTTGAAACAGGACTGGGAGATCGAACCGAAGGCCACGCACCACGTCCTCGAGGACTACTCCGGGACCGTGCCGCGCTGGTGCTCGGGCTGCGGCGATTTTGCCGTGCTCAACGCGATCCAGCGTCTGGCCCGGGACGAGCAGTTGCCTCCCGAGAAGACGGTGATGGTTTCCGGTATCGGCTGCTCAAGCCGTCTCCCGCACTACATGAGTACCTACGGCTTCCACGGTCTCCACGGCCGGGCCCTCCCGATCGCCTGCGGCATCCGCTCTCGCCGGCCCGACCTCCACATCTTCGTTGTCACCGGCGACGGTGACTGCTGCGCCATCGGTACGGCACACTGGATCCACGCGATCCGCTACAACATGAACATGACCGTCTTGATGTTGGACAACAACATTTACGGCCTGACGAAGATGCAGAGTTCGCCGACGACACCCCAGGGCAAGAAATCGAACACCCATCCCCGTGGCGTGGTGCTGCCGCCGCTCAACCCGCTCAGCGTCACCCTCGGCATTACCAACGCGTCGTTCGTGGCCCAGACGGTGGACTGGAACGCCGCTCACGTTTTCGCCACCATCGCCGCCGCCCACAAACACCGTGGGTTGTCGTTCGTGCGGATCCTGCAGCGTTGCCCACACTTCATGGCCGATGAATTCACGCCTCTGCAGGACGACCCCTCTAAAATGATGCTGCTCAAACACGCCGACGGCATCGCCGTCGACCCGATGATCGAGAAGCTGTTCAAGACTCAGCAGGCGCACGACCCCGCCGACCTTAGCGCCGCTCGCGATCATGTCGCACGGGAGGACGTCGTCCCGGTCGGCCTGCTCTATCGCAATCCGGACAATCCGTGTTACGACCACGAGTCGGCGGAGGGTCTCGGCATGAGTCGTTCCAGCAGGCTTGAAGGGCTGCAGGCCCAGATCGATCAACACCTGATCTAGTTCGCAGCGGTCAGAGGGCAGCCATGGCTCGTGCCGGTACAGGAACCGAACAGACACCGAAGCGGGCAGACGCTCGAGGTCGCCTGGTGGCTCGAACGGCCCTCGATGCGATCAACGAGACCGAACGGCTCGTCTGCGGAACGGGCGCGGTCTTGCGTCCCGCCATCGCCGAGGGGCTGGCCCTGGAGGGGCGGCCGGCGGCGACGCTGCTGGCGACCGGAGACCACGGCGGCGACTGCGCCTTCACCTGTGCGCCGTGGGTTCACCATCGTCTACGCTCGGGACCAAGCAGCGGCTTCGCGTTTGAACTGACGGCGTCGGTCTCCCAGGATGCCGTCGATCATTGCCTGGTGGCGCACGAACTGGCGCGGCGGATCGGCGCCCCCGGAATCTGTACGTTCGATCCGCCCCCGGCCGGGCCGCTGGAGTTGCTCCGGCTCCCCCATGATGCCCTGGTCCGCGAGCTGACCGACGAACCGGTCATGGATGTCGGGTCGGTGGCCAACGAGGCCACCCGGGCCTTCCGGCGGGTCGCCGGTCTCACCGGGCGGCCCCTGGCAGCGGTCACCTGCGACGGCCCGCAAGGGGCCGAGTACGGCCTCGTCACCGGCGGAGCCTCCCGGGCGGCGACCCGACGACTGGCCCTTGCGCTAGAAGCCGGCGGACTGCCGTGCCGGGTCATCTGCATCCACCTCATTCGCCCGTTTCCGGTCTTCGCTCTGGCGGAGGCGGTGTCGGGCCTCGCGGGAGTCCTGCTGATCCCCGGTGTCGATCATGTCGTCGAGGCAACCCGCCGGGCCTGCATCGAAGGCGGGCATCCTCAACCGCCGGTGCTCCTCGACCCACTCGACCCACGGGACGTCGACGACACCTCCGCTGCCGCCCGGCTGGCCCTGGGCCTGAAGCCGGCCCGCCATCGTGAAGCCTCGCCGCCGGTCGGCGTCCCACCGATCGTTCTGACCGCCCGACCACCCGGTGGTTGGGCCGAGAGTTTCCTGCTGGATCTGGCGGCCCGGCTCGGGTCCATCGAAGAGGTCCCGTTCCGTCGTGTGGGCTCGAACCTGCGGGTCGGGGAAGGGGACCCGGAAACGGGAACGGCGGCCCCCGCCGATCTCGCGCTCTGCGCCCACCGCTCCTGTCTGGACCGCCGAAGCCTGCCGGCCGCGATGGCCCGGGGGGGAACCCTGGTCATCGTCTCGCGGAGCCCGGTCCCGACCGATTGGTGGAACGGGCTGCGCCCCGAGGTTCGCTACGAGATCCTGCAACGTGAGCTGCGATTGAACTGGCTCGATTTGGGCAACACGCCGCAGTTGGAGCTGGCGGATCCTGCGGCCGTACGCTCGATCGTGCTGGACGGATTCCTGGCGGCCGCGGCGCCGAGCCTCGACCGGGTCCTTGCGCGGGAGATCGGCTCGCGTCTGGCGCCTGCCGCGCTGACCGTCCTCGACCCGACGGCCCTCGAAGCGGAACGGTCTGCAGCGGAGGCCGACTTCATCTCGCCACCCGATTCGCTGCCGACGATGCCGCCGACGCCCTCCCTTCCCAACGAGGAGGCATCGGGCGACGCCGACGAGTGGCGGGTGGCCACCCGTCGATTCCACCTCACCGGCGAGGGTGCCCACTCCGCCATGGAACCGACCGGAGCCGAGCCGCTTCACCCGTTGGTTCTGGAGGCACTCGACCTGCCGCAACGGAAAGGGGCGAGCTACCCGATGCTCGTCTTCGGTGATCCTGCGGAGGAGATCGCGGAGCCGTTCGAGAGACGTGTCGCCGCGATCTTCCGGGAGATGGCGTCTCAGGGTGAAGCCGCCGCGGTCCTTCCCGAACATCTGCCGCAGCTCTCCGCCGCCGCCGCCCGGGTGGTCGCGCGAGGCACGACACCGACGGAGCTTGGTCTGCAGGTCACGGAGACGCTGGACGAACTTCGTCAACGGTTCGACCTGAGCGAGGCCGCCGCGACGGCCCTGCGATCGGAGGGCGAGCAACTGCGGGACCGCCTGAAGTCCTGCGCTCCCGGCGGGACGCTGGTCGGGCTGGACGCGGCAACACTGCCCGCGCTTTACGCAGCGGCGGTGGCCAACGTCCGTCGACGACGCAGGGTGCAGCTGCTGGAGGAGATCGACACCCTCGTGCAACGGTTGGAGGAACTCCTCAAGATCGACGACGGCCACACCCCCCAGCAGTGGACCGCAGGGGAGTTTGTTGACCCGCAGAAGCTGGCGGCCAACCTGCCCCGCCATCGCGGTCCGGTCCGACTGGGTGAGAGTCGCCGACTGCGGATCGAACGGACGCTGACGACGCTGCGCGGAGCCCGGGACGACGGTGGGGACTTCGATCTGATCGTCGTCCAACCGGACTCCGGCATGGCCGGCGACGAGCTGCCCCGTGCACGGGTCGTCGTGCATCCCGCCGGCCTGGAGACCGCGATCGGACTGTTCGACGGACTGGCGGCACAGAGCGTGGAGCTGTTCCGCGCCATCCGCGTGGCGCGCCTCGAAGTCGACGGTGCCTACGATCCGTCGACTCACGACGAACCGCTGGCACGCTTCGATTGGCAGGCGCTGACCGACGACGAGTTGCTCTCGCTACCGCGGTTGGTGGTGCTGGAGACGGATGCCCGCCTCCACGGGCCGGCCCTCGGTGCGTTCTCGGAGTTACTGCGATCCGGCCGGCCGCTCCATGTGCTGGTCGCCCAGAGTACGTCGGAACTTCGCGCAACCGAGAGCTGGCAAGGGCTGGCCGGCTTCCACCCGGGAATGGGCTACGTGGCCGTCGCCCACCGCGAGGCCTTCGTGGTCGAGTCGTCGCTGGTCTGTCCGCGCCGGCTGGTGGAGGACCTGCAGAAGATGGCGGGTTCTCTCCGTCCCGGTGTGGCCCTGGTGGCGGTCCCGGCCTGGGACGCACCGCTTCCGGCCTGGATCCAGCTCCAGGCGGCGCAACAAGCCCGGGCGATCCCGGTCTTCACCTACGATCCCGAAGCCGGCTCCAGCTGGGCCGACCGTTTCGATCTACACGGCAATCCCCAGCCCGGGCGCCCTTGGCCCCTGCACACGGTTCGTTACCGGGACGCCGACGGCGTCGAGGTCACTCTCGAACAAGCCTTCACCTTCGCCCACGGGGTGGCCCTCGATCCGGCGTATCGCAATCACTTCCGCATCCTCCCCGTCGAGGCCTGGGGGCCGGAACAGATGGAACTGGCGGACTACCTGGCTGCACCGACAGGGGCCGTCGCGCGGAAGTTGCCGTTCATCTGGGTCGTCACCGACGACGGCCGGCTGGCACGGGCAGGGGTCACCCGGGAGTTGGCCTACGCCTGTCACGATCGGGTCCGCGCGTGGCGGATCCTGCAGGAGCTGGCGGGAACCGACAACGAATATGCCCATCGCGCCGCCGCCGCCGCTCGTATGGAGAGCCGCGCCGAGGCCCAGCTCGCACGGGAGGCGTCGGACGCCCAACATGCGGCCGAGATCGAGAGGGTCCGTACGGAGACCGCCGGCGAGGCGATGGATCGGCTGGCCCGCGTGCTGATGGATCTGGACGCCACGCCCCCCACGACCCGGCCCGCGGCGATGAAGACGGAGGTGCCCGAGGAGCCGGTCGTCGAGGAAACACCGGAGGAAGCCGAGGGCGTAGTCGACGATGAAGAAGACGACTCCGACGTCTCGTTCAACGACCCGTATATCGACTCGGCACTCTGCACGTCATGTCGAGAGTGTATCGACGTCAACTCACGTTTGTTCAAGTACGACTCGAACAAACAGGCCTTCATCACCGACCCGGCCAACGGGACGTACGAGGAATTGGTCAAGTCTGCGGAGACCTGTCCCGCACGCTGTATCCATCCGGGGTTGCCAAGCGCCGGTGACGAGACCGTCAACGACGGTCTGCTCGCACGCGCGGCCAAGTTCAACTAGGAGCCCGAGGCATGACGCAGACGATCATCCTCGCAGGCGGCATCATGTTAGGCATCGGCGCCTTCTTCGGCACGTTGCTGGCCCTCGCCGATCGGTTCCTGAAAGTCTACGAAGATCCGCGAATCGACGCTCTCGAGGAGATGTTGCCCGGAACCAACTGTGGTGCCTGCGGCCAACCCGGCTGCCGGGGATTCGCGGTCTCCCTCGTGGCGGAGGAATCGGCTCCCGGTCAATGCACCGTCTCGTCTCCGGAAGGCATCGAGACCGTTGCGTCGTTTCTGGGCGTCGAGGCCGGATTCCAGGAGAAGGTCGTCGCACGGTTGCACTGCGCCGGCGGAACGTCCGCCGTCAAACAACTGGCGGACTACCACGGCATGAGCAGCTGTCGCGCCGCGTTCGTGGTCAACGGTGGCGGTAAGGCCTGCCCCTGGGGCTGCCTCGGTCTCGGTGATTGCGACCGGGCCTGCGACTTCGACGCGATCCATATGAACGACGAGTCGCTCCCCGTCGTCAGTGTCGAGAAGTGCACGGCGTGCAACGACTGTGTCGAGATCTGCCCGCTGGACCTGTTCGCACTCCACCCCGTGTCCGATAAGGCCATCGTGCAGTGCAGTTCGCCGCTGACCGGTGATGCAGCCAGGGCCATCTGCCGCGTCACCTGCGACGGCTGTGGCCTGTGTGCCGCCGATGCAGAGCCCGGAGCGATCGAGATGACGGGCGGGCTGCCGGTGATCAACAACCCCCAGGGTGCGCGCAAGGACTGCACGCTGCGTTGCCCGACGGAGGCGATCCGGTGGGTCGAGGGCGACCAGTTCGACTCGGAAACCGACCGTCATGCCTGAACGCGGCACATCGTGGCTGCAACGGCTGCGGGCACGGCTGGCAGGCGACAACGAGGAAGCGCCACAACGGCCCGGCCGTCGTGTCACGCGGTCCGGTCGCCAGGCCGTGATCGAGATGCAGGCCGCAATCGGTCAGGCCCTCTGTTGCACCGCAGAATGGTCTCCTACGCCCGCCGACCCGTCCCAGTCCGGTCTCTCCCTCTTCGACTCCGACATCTCGGCGATCTCGGCGGCGGCCGGTGTGGCGATGACCGGCTTGCGGGTCAGCGCCTGTGTCTCGACCGCGGGACTGATGAACGCCGGCGACGTGATCCGTGGGGCGGCCCTGCGCCGGGCACCCTTCGTGATTCATGCCGCCGCTGCGCGAGGGGGGCACGGGGGTCTGCGCGCGGTGACGGGGAGTGGCTGCCTGACGCTCGTCGCGCGGGACGCCCAACACGCGCTCGATCTGGGTCTGGTCGCACGGTTGATCGCCGAACAGGCGCTCGTCCCGGTCGTGATCGCGGTCGACGGTCCGGAGACACTGGACCCGACCGCAGACCTCTTGCTTCCTGACGAAGCGTTGCTGGTCGATCTTCTCGGGAGTCCGACCGATGAGATCGATTGTCCGACGGCCAGTCAGCGGATGTTGTTCGGCGAACAGCGTCGCCGGGTGCCGCGCTGGTTCGATCCGGACCGGCCGGTTGCGCTGGGTGTGGAACCGGGCGCGGGCGAATACGATGCCGCGGCCGCAGGTCGGCGGTTGTTCTTCACGGAGCACCTGCTGGAGATCGCGGAACCGGCGCTGGAACTCCTCGGACAGCTGACGGGGCGTCCGCTGGCAGCACTGACGCGCTTCCAACTCGACCGCCCGCGGCACATCATCGTGACTCAGGGTTCGGCCGTCGCTGCCGCCGAGCGCGTGGTCGCCCGCAAGCCCCGTGAGCGTGTCGGTGTGGTCGGTCTTGTCCGCACCCGTCCTTTCCCCGAGGCCGAACTGCGCGACGCGCTGGCCGGCGCGGAGACGGTTACCGTGCTGGAGCGTGTGGACGACTCGGAGACCGACCGTCCGCCGCTGCTAAGAGACGTTCGCCCCGCGATCGAAGCCGGTTCGTGCCGATTGTTGTCGGCCACGTTCGATCATCTCGATGATTCCCGAATGGAAGCCTTGCTGACGAATCTGCGCCGGGGCGATGCGGCCCGCGCGTCGGTTCGTCTTGGACTTGCCTCACCTCGGCGACATTCGGACTACCCACGACGGCAGGTGCTGCTGGACACGATCGCTCGGGACTATCCCGAACTCGACGCACGCACCCTCCCGGATCCCGACGCGGACCGGCAAGCAGCCGGCCCGGCCAACGCAAGCACGCAACTGCCCTCGGTCGTGCGACGTTTCGATCAGGTCGCAGCGACCTACGACAGCGTCCCTCGGTTTTGGGGCGAGTTCATCGAACCACGAGCCGGGGGAGGGGAGCGCTCGGTTCCCGATCCGTACCTGGCGGTCGGTGTGCTACCCGCCTGCACGGCGACGTTTAACGATCGTGCCGAGGAACGTGAGTCGGCCCCTAGCATCGACCCGGCCCGTTGTACCGCGTGCGGCAAGTGCTGGACCGCCTGCCCCGACTCTTCCCTCAACCCACTGGTGCTGGGCAGCGAGACCTTCCTCAACGAGGCTCACGACGCCACCGTCGGCGATCTGGCCGACGATCCCGTCGCGATGAAACTCAGGCGAGCCCACAAGCAACTGGCCTCGCGGATCGACGGACAGCTGGTCAAGCAGCCTGCATCCCGCCTGACGATCGCGGAGTTGGACGCCGGTTTCGATTGGCTGGCCGACAAGCTGGGATTTCAGGGTGCTGAGCGTGAGACGGCGCAACGGATCTTCGCAGGCACACGGGACTTCCTCGACGCACTGGGGTTGGGCGCGACCGAACTCCTGTTCCATGAAGCGCACCGCCGGCAGAAGGGGTCGGGCAGCCTACTCATGCTCTCGCTCGATCCCCGGAGCTGTCAGGGCTGCGGGGTCTGTGCGGAAGTCTGCACCGATGCGGCGATTGAGATCCTCCCACAGACCGAGGACACCGTCGCCGGGATGCGGAAGCGTCGAGAGGCCTGGGAGCGACTCCCCGACACCCCGGGAGCGACGATCCAGCGTCTGTCGACCGCACCCGAACCGGGAGAGCTGGCTGCCGTGCTGATGTCTCGCCACTGTTCGATGGCGGTGACGGGAGCCGACGGCGCCGAGCCCGGTTCCGGTGGACGACTGGCCACACGACAGATCGTCGCCGTCGTCGAGTACACGATGCAGCAGCGACTCCAGCAACACGCCACGGAACTCGACGAGCTCACCGGAAAGCTGCGCGAAGCGATCGCGTCTGCGCTGGAACGAAAACTACCCGACGACGATCAGGAACTGCTCGATCAACTCGACGAACTCGCGGGTCCGCTGAAGGTCGATCGGCCACGGATTCGCGAATTGGCGGAGGCCGCCCGGGCCATCGAGCGGGTTCGCTGGCGCCTGACCGAGGGGCGGCAGGGGTTGGGACGTTCGCGCTACGGCCTGGCGATCATGGGGCGCACGACGGCCGAGTGGGCTATCCCGTACCCGCACAACCCGTTCAGCGTACCGGTGATCGTGGACACGACGGGTGAGGGGCCGGAACTTGCCTTCGGTGTCGCCGAGGGAATGCTGGCCGAGATGACCGAGGACTTCCGCCAGGTACGGGACGCCCGGCGGGTCCTGCAGGATTCAGCGAGTGCACCTCAGGGGCTCGCGCGGTCCGAACTGACCGCCGAAGAACGCGCCCTCTGCCCGCCGCTGTTGATTCTTATCGATCCCGAGACGCTGGCCTCGGCCCACGTCGCCGGACTGGCCCGGCTCCTCAACAGCGATCTTCCGGTGAAGGTGATCCTGCTCGATGGCCGGGATCTGTTGGCCGGCGGCGCCGATCCTGCGCTCCTGGCGCTGGCCCATCGCCAGGCCTTCGTCCTGTCGTCGTCGATCGCTCACCCCGGACATCTGTTTCCCGGTCTTCGTGCGGCGTTGGCCTTCACGGGCACCGCACTGATCCACATCCACACCCCGACACCGCGCGCCCACGGATTCGAGCCGAATCAGATGATCGCCCGGGCCCGTCTGGCGGTGGAGTCACGGGTGCATCCGCTTCTGCGCTACGACCCTTCGCTTCCCGGAGTCTTCGGGCGCCGCCTGAGCCTCGACGGGAACCCGGAGAGTGTCTCCGACCCCGCCGCCTGGGCCGCCGGCGAGTCTCGTTACAGCGACACACCGAAGCAGACCCTGGACGAATTCGTCGCCCGGCGCCAGGATCACTGGGCCGTGTTGCAGGAATTGGCCGGCGTCGTGACGCCGTTCACGGAGACGATCCGCGAGGATCTGGAGCAGGAACTTCGTGGCGAGCAGGACGTCGCCATCGAATCGCTGACACGGGAACATCGGGCGAAGCTCGACGATCTCGAGGACACGCAACGCACACGGCAGGCGGAACAACTACGGGATCGTTTGCTCCAACTCGCGGGCTACCGGGACGACCCGCCGTCATGAGTGACCTCACCATCAGCCGTCGTGCGACGTTCAAGCACGGGATCCATCCGGACGAACTCAAGCAGGCCACCAACGCCCTCCCCATCGAGCGCATGCCGTTCGTCAAGGAGTACGTCCTTCCCTTGTCGATGCACATCGGCGCACCCTCACGACCGTTGGTCGAGGTGGGACAACGGGTCGAACGGGGCGAATGTATTGCCGCCGCCGAGGGCTACATCTCCACCGCGTCACACGCGCCGGTTACGGGAACCGTGAGCGCGATCGAACCCCGCCCCCATCCGTCCGGTGCGCGGCTTCCGGCCATCGTGATCCGAACCGATCTGTTCTCCAGCCAACGACTCGGCGAGCGGATTCATCCACTTCCCGGCGGCCTCTCGGCGGCAGAGTTGATCGGGCAGGTCCAGGCGGCAGGCCTCGTCGGACTCGGCGGCGCGGCCTTCCCGAGCCACGTCAAGCTGCAGGTCCCCGAGGGCAAGCGAGCGAAGTTCGTCATTCTCAACGGCTGCGAGTGCGAGCCCTACCTGACCTGCGATCACCGTCTGATGTTGGAGCGCGCCGAGGCAGTCCTGCATGGGCTGACGATCATCCGTGAAATGGTCGGTGCGGAACGCAGTTACATCGGCGTCGAGAACAACAAGCCCGACGCGATCGCGGCCTTGCGTCGGGCCGGCGCAGACGATCCCGGACTCACGATCGTGCCGCTCGAGGTCAAGTATCCCCAGGGTGCGGAGAAGATGCTCATCGACGCCATCTTCGCGCTCGAGATTCCCAGCGGCCGGCTCCCGCTCGATCTGGAGATGCTCGTCAACAACGTCGGCACCGCCGCGGCGTTGAGCGATCTGGTTCGCACGGGACTGCCCCTGATCGAACGTGTCGTCACGGTAAGCGGCACCGGTATCCGGCGACCGGCCAATGTGCTGGTGCCGATCGGAACCCCGCTCAAAGATCTCGTCGAGTACTGCGGGGGGCTGTTGCCGCGTGTAAGGCAGGTGATCCTCGGCGGTCCCATGATGGGACAGGCTCAGAAAAACCTCGACGTTCCCGTCGTCAAGGGGTCCTCCGGTGTGCTGGTGTTTACGCATGCCGTGCCGGTTATCGAGGAACAACCCTGTATTCGTTGCGGACGTTGTCTCGAGGCCTGTGCGATGTTCCTCAACCCGTCACGGCTGGCCCTGATGGTTCGCGCGGACGACGTCGAGGGATTGAAGCAGTACAACATGCCGGACTGCTTCGAGTGTGCCGCCTGCTCCTACACCTGTCCGTCGTCGATCCCGCTGGTTCAGCTGATGCGGGTGGGCAAGGCGATGGTGCGGCAGGACAAGTCATGACGATCCGTCTGGACATCGCCTCGGCGCCCTACATGCACCGCGGTCTCAACACCCGTCGACTGATGTTCGAAGTCCTCGGGTCGCTCGCCTTCGTCGTCGCGGCTGCGGTCTATTTCTTCGGTCTCTCCGCCCTGCTGGTGGTGCTGGCCTCGGTCCTGGGCGCCGTCGGGACCGAGTGGCTGCTGCGACCGCGTGGCACGGCTCACACGCTGGGTGACGGTAGCGCCGTGCTGACCGGTGTTCTGCTTGCGTTGACGCTGCCACCGGCTCTGCCGTTGTGGATGGCCGCGCTGGGCGGCGCCGTCGGTGTGGCGCTGGGCAAGACGATCTGGGGTGGACTCGGTCAGAATCTCTTCAACCCCGCGCTGGTCGGGCGGGCGTTCCTGCAGGCGGCGTTCCCGGTTCCCCTGACGACGTGGGTCGCACCGCAGCAGGGCTTCTTCTCACTCTCTTCCAGCACTCTGGCCTTCCCCGGTGGGCAGGCACCGGTCGACGTGACGACGATGGCCACCCCGCTGGGCCTGGCGAAGTTCGAGGGCACGCTGACCGCGCTTCGCCCCTTACTACTCGGGAGCACGGCAGGCTCCCTCGGTGAGACGGCGGCGTGGATCCTGGTTGCGTGCGGGCTGTACCTCGGCCTGCGTCGTGTCTTCGACTGGCGGCTGGTCATCTCTACGCTGCTGGCGGTCGTCGCGTTCAGCGGCGTGATGCACTGGATCGATCCACAACACAACCCGGGACCGCTGTTCATGATCTTCTCCGGTGGGTTCCTGTTCGCCGTCGTGTTCATGGTGAC
Source organism: Acidobacteriota bacterium (assembly GCA_029861955.1). Lineage (NCBI taxonomy): Bacteria > Pseudomonadati > Acidobacteriota > Acidobacteriota bacterium. The sequence continues at coordinate 17,365 of JAOTYK010000005.1, read as the reverse complement.
CGACCCCGTTACCTCGCCGATCACGGTCCGAGGTGCCTGGATCTTCGGCGCCGGCGTGGGAATCCTGGTGGTGCTGATCCGGCTCTATGGCGGACTCCCCGAGGGAGTGATGTACGCCATCCTGCTGATGAACGCGGCGACGCCGTTGATCAATCGATTCACGCAGCCGCGTCGGTTCGGGGGGTAGAGCGATGCCTAGACCGGCGGAGGCTTCCTCGTTGCGACTGGTGACGAGTCTCGCCCTCACCGGGCTGCTCTCCGGCCTGGTTCTGGTAGGGGTCTACCTGCTGACCGCCCCGCGGATCGAAAGGAATCGGGCCGAGGCGCTCAACGCGGCGATCTTCCGGGTGCTCCCCGGCACGACCGAGGTGACGGCCTACGTCGTCGAAGACGAAACCCCACGGCCGTTCGTCGCGATCGATGGCTCGTTGCCGCATGGTGAGGCCGTCTTCGTCGGTCGCGCCGACGACGGGCGCCTGATCGGATTCGCCATTCCCGCCAGCGGCGCGGGCTTTCAGGACACGATCGGCCTGATCTACGGCTACGACCCGCAGCGAAAGGTCATCATCGGCATGGAAGTGCTGGATAGCCGCGAGACACCCGGGCTGGGCGACAAGATCATCGTCGATGCCGACTTTCTTGCCAACTTCCAGGCCCTCGAGGTCTTGCCGGAGATCGTGGCCGTCAAGAAAGGCGCCAAGAGCGATCCCAACCAGGTCGATTGCATCACCGGAGCGACGATTTCGTCGGAGGCGGTGGTCCAGATCCTCAACGACAGTTCCCGGCGCTGGCTGCCGTTGCTCGAGACGATCCGCGGCATCGAAAGTGCACGTTCCAGGGAGGGCGGCGATGAGCCCCACGGCGGTGGATAGCTCCCCCTCGGCGGAGTTCCTCAAGGGCATCTGGCGCGAGAACCCGGTGTTCATCGCGGTGCTGGGGTTGTGCCCGGCGATGGCCGTCACCAATTCCCTGCTCAACGGACTGATCATGGGCCTCGCCACGACGTTCGTTCTGATCGGATCGAGCACCCTGGTTTCGCTGTTCCGCAACATCATCCCGCGTCAGGTCCGCATCTCGATCTACATCATCATCATCGCGACCTTCGTCACGACCGTTGACTTCACCCTGGCAGCGCTGATGCCCGACGCCCACAAGCAGCTCGGCGCGTTCATCTCGTTGATCGTCGTCAACTGTCTGATCCTGGGTCGGCAAGAGGCCTTCGCGTCGAAGCAACGGCTCTTGCCCGCAGTGGCCGACGCCGCAGGGATGTCGCTGGGCTTCACGCTGGCCCTGGCGCTGGTCGGTGGAATCCGCGAGATCCTGGGAGCCGGCTCGCTGTTCGGCTACTCGCTGTTCGGCAGTAACTTCGAGCCGTGGGTGATCATGATTCTGCCGCCCGGCGGGTTCCTGGTCATGGGCGTGCTGCTCTGGCTGCTGGCGGAGTTTCGGCAACGGGCCGGGAAGGCGGCGTGATGGGCGAACTGGTCTGGATCTTCATGTCGGCCTGCTTGATCAACAACTTCACGCTGGCTTATTTCCTCGGGCTCTGTCCATTCTTCGGCGTGACCGGTCGCCTGGTCACCGCGTTCCGCCTCGGACTGGCCAACATCTTCGTCATGCTGATCACCTCCCTGGCGGCATGGCTCCTCAATAACTTCGTGCTGCCCCACGCACCGTACCTGCGACTGATCACCTACATCGTCGTCATCGCCAGCACGGTGCAGTTCGTCGAGATGGCGATCAAGAAACTGAGCCCGGCGTTGTTTCGTGCCCTGGGGATCTTTCTCCCTTTGATCACGACCAACTGCGCGATCCTGGGACTGGCGTTGTTCTCCACGAATCGTGGTTACGGGTTGGTACAGGGGCTGGTCTACGCCCTCGGCGCCGGCGCAGGTCTCACACTGGCGCTGGTGTTGATGGCCGGCATCCGCGAGGACAACGAGTTGGCCGCGATCCCACGGACGATCAAGGGGGCCGCGATGAGCTTCTTCATCGCCGGCATTCTTTCCATGGCGTTCATGGGTTTCGCCGGCCTGTTTCACGGGTAGGACCATGAGCATCTGGACACATGTCGTCGCGGTGCTGGGTCTGGCGATGCTCTGCGGGCTGTGGGTCGTCCTGCAACGGATGAACGGACCCGCTGCAGAGGACGCCGGATCGTGCGGCGCCTGCGATTGCGACAAAAAACGAGACGCCCACGTGCTGGAGTAATCGCCGGTCGCGTCGGCGCCTAGTTCGCTTGCACCGCTTCTCGGCCGCGGGCGAAGGCTTGCTCGTTCACGGGGATCAGGGAACTCTTGTCCTTCAGGTTCCGCCGGATCGCCGTGAGCAGCGAGTCTTCGTCGAGGATGTTCGTGGCGGCCTGCAACGCACCCAGCGCCACGATGTTCTTCACGATCGGCTGCCCGAGTTCGTGTGCGATTTCGGTGCAGGGCACGGGGTGGACCGTCACACCGGACTTGAAGGCCGGCGTATCGGAGATGGCGCTGGAGTCGTAGATGACCACGCCGCCTTCCGCCACGGTCTCGCCGAACTTCACCAGACTCGGTGCATTGAACGCCAGCAAGATCTGCGGATGGGGTGCGCCCGGTGAGAGCACCTCGTCCCGCGCGACATGCACATCGGCAAACGAGGTGCCGCCGCGAGACTCCGGTCCGTAGCTGGGAATGTGGGTGGCGTCGAACCCCTCGTTGATGGCCGACTTGGCCAGGATCAGGGCTGCGGTCTGGGCGCCGTCGCCGCCGGCTCCGGCCAGCTTGACGGAAACGTCGTTGGGATCCAGGTGCTCGGGGAAGCCGTCGGTGAACTTCTCCGGCAGGTCAGCGGTCGCTCCCAACACATCCAGCATCTTGTCTGCGGTGAAGTCCGGCTTCTCGGGATGGAACCAGGACTCCGCCGCTTCGTCCTTGAATACCGCCAGGGGGTAGGTCTTCACGAACGTGTCTCGCACCCAGTTCTCGGCCTCGATCGGCGAGAGGCCCCAATGGGTCGGGCACTCGGAGAGGATCTCGACGAACGAGAAGCCACGACCCTCGATCTGGAGTTGGAGCGCCTTCTTGATCGCCTTCAGCGTGCGCTTGCGACTCTTCTGATCGAACAGCGCGGTGCGTTCGACGTAGACCGGTCCATCCAGCGCGGCGATCATCTCCGAGACCTTGAGCGGGAGTCCTTCCATGCGACTCCGCCCATACGGCGTGGTCGTGGACTTCTGCCCGGGGAGCGTGGTGGGCGCCATCTGCCCACCCGTCATTCCGTAGATCCCGTTGTTGATGAAGATCACACTGATCGGGATGCCGACCTGGGCCGCGTGCATGATCTCGGCCAGGCCGATCGAGGCCAGGTCGCCGTCTCCCTGGTAGCTGATGACGACCGACTCCGGATTGGCCAGCTTGTGCCCGATGGCCACCGCCGGTGCGCGCCCGTGGGCCGCCTGCGTATTGCCCACATCGAAGTAGTAGTAGAGAAAGACCGCGCAGCCCACCGGCGAGATCGCAATCGTCCGATCCTGGATCCCCAGCTCGACGATCGCGTTCGACAGAAACTTGTGGGCCAGCCCGTGGCCACAGCCCGGGCAGTAGTGTGTGGCAGCGCCCTTCAGTCCCTTGCCGTGGGCGTGGCGGTCAAAGTGTTCGAAGAATGCGCTCGTCGTGGTCATTGGCAGACCCCCATGACGTTCCGGACCGTCTCGACAACTTCGTGCCCCTCGGGCAGGATCCCACCCATGTGGCGGACGTGGTGAAATTCGATTCCGTGGGTGTCGTTGTGACTCAGTGCAAGTCGCAGCTCGTCCTCGAGTTGGCCGTCGCTGGCTTCGACCACGACGACCTGCTTCGCGTGTTCGAGTAACGGCGACAATGTGTCGATCGGAAACGGCCACAGCGTGATCGGCTGGAACAGTCCGACCGGGATTCCCTCACCGCGAAGCTGTTCCACGGCGGCCTTCGCCGTGCGGGCCGGTGTGTTGGCCGCCACGACCAGGATCGATGCGTCATCCGTTCGGAACAGGTTGGCGCGTTGCTCGTCCCGTTGCATATCGCGGTACTTCGCGCTGAGCATCTCGTTGTGTGCTTCCAACTCTGCCCAGTCCTGGAAGATCGACGCGATGAGGTTGTCACGATGGTCGGCGTCTCCCCAGACGGCCCAGTCGGGAAGGCCCGGTTCGATCATGTGATCCGGCAGATTGACCCGGCCGGTGATCTGTCCCAGGTAGCCGTCTGCCGCGATGATGACCGGGTTGCGGTACTTGAAGCTGAGGGCGAAGGCCTCGACCGTGTAGTCCAGCATCTCCTGCGGACTGGAGGGCGCCAGCACGATCGCGTGGGTGTTGCCGTGACCCAGGCCGCGACAGACTAGCTTGATATCCGATTGCTCCGGACCGATGAAGCCCAGTCCCGGACCGGGGCGCATCACGTTCAGGATCACGCCGGGAACCTGCGATCCAATCATGTAGGAGATGCCCTCGAGCATCAGGCTAAACCCCGGGGAACTGGTGAAGGTCATCGTCGGCAGACCGGCGCCGCCACAACCGTAGAGATGGTTGATCGTTGCCACCTCGCTGATGGCCTGGACGAACGTCCCCTCGAGTTGCGGCAGCAGCCTCGCCATCAACTCGGCCCCCTCCGTCGACGGAGTGATCGGATAGCCGTAGACGTGGCGGCAGCCGGCGAGAAGCGCGCCGACTGCGCAGGCGTAGTTACCCTTGAGGACCAGCGGTCCGACCTCGGGTAGTGGAACCCGGGTGGGTTCGATCGTCGTGGCATGACGACGCTCGGCCTTTCTTGGGCCGAAGAGATGCTCCGGGTCTTCCAGCTCGTACTGTTCCGTGCTGATCCCGAACGGTTCGGGGCACGCCGTGACACACAGGCCACAGTGATTGCACACGTCGTAGTCGATGGACACCGGAACGAAGCCGGAAGCTTGCTCGATGTCGGTGCCGAAGCTGATGGCGTCCTTGGGGCAGGACTCGATACAACGGCCACAACCCTTACAGAGCTGTGGAACCAGGGTGACATCGGGTCGTTTGGGTCTATTGGACATGGCTTACCACCCCTTTGTATTTATGGACATCGTAGCAAGAATTGCGAGGTGAAAAGTCGACCCGCAGGGTCGTAAGAGAGTGCTCAAAGTTGACTAAGCTGGGGGCTTACAAGGAGCACGGAAACATGACGGAATCCAAGGCCATTCCGGTAATCATCATGGGCGCGGCAGGCCGCGATTTTCACGACTTTAACGTGAGTCTTCGCGACGATCCACGTTACCGCGTCGTCGCGTTCACGGCGGCGCAGATACCGGACATCGATGGCCGGGTCTACCCCGCGGAGTTGGCCGGTCCCCGATATCCGCAGGGCGTGCCGATCGTCGCCGAGGAACAACTGACGGATCTGATCGCTCAGCACGGTGTGCGCGAGTGCGTGCTCTCGTTCTCCGACTTGTCCTACGCCGACGTGATGCATCGGGCGGCCACCGTGGGCGCTGCCGGGGCGGATTTCCGCATCCTCGGGCCGGACTCCACGATGCTCCGCTCTACGAAGCCGGTCGTGGCGGTCTGCGCCGTACGAACCGGCTGCGGGAAGAGTCAGGTCTCTCGCAGGATTTGTGAAATCCTCAAAGAACAATCCAGGCGTGTCGCCGTGGTGCGGCATCCCATGCCCTACGGCGATCTCGCCCGCCAGGCTTGCCAGCGATTCGAGACCTACGACGATCTGGCGGCCCACGAGTGCACGATCGAAGAGCGCGAAGAATACGAGCCACACATCGAGCGTGGAACGGTCGTCTTCGCCGGCGTCGACTACGAACGTATCTTGCGTGAAGCCGAGAAGGAGGCCGACGTCATCGTCTGGGACGGTGGCAACAACGATCTACCGTTCTATCGACCCGACGTGTTTATCGTCGTCGCGGATCCTCTTCGCCCGGGCCACGAGTTGAGTTACTTCCCTGGAGAAACCAACGCACGCATGGCCCAGGTTGTCCTGATCAACAAGGTCGGGATCGCGTCGGCAGAGGACGTCGCGACCGTCGAGGGCAACATTGGCGCGATCAATCCCGATGCGCTCATCCTGAAGGCCGAGTCTCCCGTGACGGTGGCCGATCCCGACGCCGTCCGCGGAAAACGCGTGCTGGTCGTCGAGGACGGTCCCACCTTGACCCACGGGGGGATGAGCTTCGGTGCCGGCCATGTCGCGGCCCGGCAATACGGGGCGACGATCGTCGATCCGCGTCCGTTTGCCGTCGGATCGATCCTGGATACGTACGCCAAGTATCCTCACCTGAGTGACGTGTTGCCGGCCATGGGTTACGGCGAACAGCAGATGGCGGAGCTCCAGCAGACGATCCGAGACGCCCCCGTGGACGCGGTGTTGATCGGGACGCCGATCGATCTGGGCCGACTCCTGGAGTTCGACCAACCGGCCGTGCGTGTGCGCTATGGGCTCGACCAGGCCAGCACCGAATCGCTGCGCTCGGTTCTGGGGTCGATCTGACCCACGCGGGTCCGTTGACGGCTACGGGGCTGTGCTAGCTTTAAATAAGGGAAACCCTTCGCGGTCCGGCCCGCTGGATAGCGCGCGATGATTCAAACGACGCTCAGGCGCAGGCTGTTGTGGCTGCTTCTGCAGTCATTGGTTCTCTCACTCGCGGTCGTCGTCATCCTGGCAGTTATCGCGAACAGCGCCCTGCATCGCGAGACCGAGCGACAGCGAATCGACACGGCGCGAATCATGGCCCTGGCCATCGACCGGGAGTTCTCCGACGCGGCACAGGGGCTGGCCCGGCTGGCCGACGAAATCGGCGAGCCCGGCCGCTCTTCCTCCGGTCGGCTTCGTCAGTACCGCTTCCATTCGCCGTTCCGGGCTGCCGTATCGCTGCTCGACAGCGCCGGCGGTGTACTCGTCTCGGATCCGCCGGACTATCCGCCGCCACCGGCCGAACTGATCTCTGCAGCCGGTGGCGTGACCGGGCTGTACGGAGCGGGGGATTCCCGAAGGCCGATCTCAATCGCCCTGGTGCATCCGATCCGCAAGGGATCCGACGTTCGTTACCTGATCGCCGAGATGGCCGTCCGGGATTCCGTGTTCAGTGAGCGGATGCGGGAGATGTCCGGTGGTGAAGAACGGCATGTGGCACTCGTTGATCGAACGGCCCGGATCCTCGCGGTCAGCCACGACGCCTACCTGCTGCAGCAATTGAGTCACGACGACGACATCGCCCGAGCGCTTGACGGTCAACGACCGACAGTCTGGAATGCGGTGCGGAGTCCCATGTGTCCTGACGAACCGAGGCCGGTACTGACCGCACTGGTACCGCTCGAGGGGCCTCCCTGGGGGCTGGTCCTTCAGGAACACCGGGTCACCGCGTACGCCGCCACCGACTGGCTCCAGCGTGGGGTGCTGGCGACGGGGCTGGCGTTGGTCCTGGGAGGCTTGCTGCTGGCAATCACGCTCTCGCGTTCGATCATCTCCCCACTCAACAAACTCTCCGCTCACGCGTCGCGAATGAGAGACCAGGACTTGTCGATACCGGTACCGATCTCCGGCGATCACGAGATACGTCTTCTCGGCGAAACACTGGAGGCGATGCGAAAACGGTTGCGCAACTCGCTCGAGCGACTCTCGGCGTTCAACGAATCCCTGGAGGCGGAAGTCAAGAGTCGAACTCGTCGACTTGCGGAGCGTGACGCTGAACGGCGAGTCCTCGTGCGGCGGTTGTTGAGTGCCGGGGAGGACGAGCGATGCCGTATCGCGCGGGAGTTGCATGATGAGACGGCGCAGATGTTGACCGCCGTGCAACTCACCCTCGACGAGGAGCCAGCTCCCAACCTCGACAAGGCACGCAACATGCTGGTGGAGACCCAGCGCGAGATTCATCGTGTTATCCACGATCTGCGGCCGTCGCTGCTGGACGACCTGGGCCTTCGCGCGGCCATCCGCTCCCACACGGAAACCTACCTGAAACCCGGCGGGATGGAAGTCAGTCTCGAGATCGAAGACCTGCCGTCACTCGATCCGGCGATCGAGATCTCGATCTTCCGCGTCTATCAGGAGCTGGCAACCAACATCCTCCGTCATGCCGGCGCCGAACACGTTTCCATCGAACTGTTCACCCGCGCCGAATCGTTGGTGCTGGCCGTCGAGGACGATGGGGTAGGCTTCAATGCCAAGGAGCGACGGGCCGGGGCCGGAATCACCGGAATGCGCGAGCGCGTAGGGCTCGTCGGTGGAACGATGGTCATAGATAGCGAGGTGGGCATGGGTACCCACGTCGTGGTGGAGGTCCCACTCCAGACATGATTCGAATCCTCATCGTTGATGATCACGATCTCGTTCGCGAGGGAGTTCGCGCACTGCTCGAACGTGATCCGTCCTTCGAGGTCGTGGGAGAGACCGGAGACGGTCACGAAGCCATCAAACTCGCCGGTCGATTAGAGCCAGACGTGGTGCTGATGGATATCAGCCTACCGGGCGGCATCGGAGGTCTGGAGGCTGCGGAGGCGGTCCTTGCGGAGTGCCCACGAACGCACGTCGTGATGCTGACCCAGTACGAGAACAAGGAATACGTTCGTCGTGCGATTCGGATCGGTGTCCACGGATACCTACTCAAGTCGAGCCTGTCGGGCCAACTTCGCGAGGCGATCCTCGCCGTCAGCCGAGGTCAGCGTTACCTGCACCCAACGGTTGCCGGCGAGCTGGCGGCGTTGTTGCAAAGCGGCGAGGGCCTCGAGTCCGAAGATGACTACGAACGACTGAGCAAACGCGAGAAGCAGGTGCTGACGCTGCTGGCCGACGGCAAGACGAGCCGCGAGATCGCGAAATATCTGAACATCAGTATCAAGACCGCCATGACCCATCGTGCCCACGTGATGGATAAGCTGAATCTGCACTCACGCGCCGCACTGATCAAATACGCGTTTCGCAAGAAGATCATTCCGCTGGAGGGCGAGTAGTTCCGGGTCTGAGCGTCGCCACGACACGCCCCAGGTCTTCGATAGCCAGGTCCGTGGCGATCTCGATCCGCAGATCCCCACGCATTGCGACGGCATGTAGGAAGTCCGGACCCTCCCACCAGACATCCCCACGGCCACCCGGCAGCGGACTCGCGCCCGGGGGGGATACGTCGTTCGGGGACGACGGCTCTTCGCGGATCATCATCTTCGACTCGCCGTCCCAGACGATTGAGATCCGTGCACGAGGTCGCCGTATCGCCGTCAGTTGCGGTGGCGCACCCAGTTTCTGTGGGACGTAAAACGGAAGCCAGGGTTCGAAGCCGGCGCGTTCCGTCGCCAGTTGCAGATCGGTTGTGTGAAGGGGGCGCGGATCACCCGGGGCATAGACCATCGGCGCGACCACGTGGACGGCGCGCATCGCCAGCAAGAGGCCGACCAGGATCAACAGAAAGCTGGTGAACGACTTCAGACTAACCACGGCAACGTCACCGACAGCAAGGAAATGGCCAGCAGCTCGACCGCCGGATTCAGGATCAGCGTGTCATACGGCCGGCGACCGAGGAGAAGATCAACCCGCTTACGCAACGCACCCAATGACCCATCTCGCGGGTCGGCGGTCTCGTAGACCGCCAGCAACGCAGTTGCGAGCGAACGATTGTCGTAACCAGCCACGGCGTCCGCGTCGCAGAGGATTTCGACCTCGACGCAGTACTCGCGAAAACACCACAATGCGAACGGGTTGAAGATCTGAATCGTTCGCAACGCGAACAGCAAATGCACGACCCACCAGCGCCCGTTGCGACGGTGGGCGTTTTCATGACGGAGGACGGCGTCGATCTGGTCAGACTGCAGGTGCTCGAGCGATCCACGGGAAAAGATCGCCCGGGGACTCCATGGCGGCCCATCGGTGGCGATCAGGATCTCGTCCGATGGCGTGACGACGACACGGCACGCGCTCCATCCCGGCAACACCCTCGCCCGACGCACGAGTTCGGCCGGAGCGTCTTCGGTCTCGAGGCGAGTGTGCCGGAGGGCGGGCAAGAACTCCTGCCACACGGTGGCAACCACGCTCAGCAAACCGATGGCCACCACGACATGATTCAGGTGGACACCCGCATAGAGCGGAAGTGACAGCACGCGTCCCCCATCGAACCAGGCCATCGATCCACGAAACTCGATTCCGGACCGACCGGGAACCAGCGCGGTCAACATCGGCAACACGAGTGCCGCGGCAAGCAGGTGGCGACGGGTCCGACCCGACGGAAGCCCCAACCATCGGGTCCACCCGTAGAAGACGACGCTACAGACAAAGGAGTGCAGGATGACTTGCCACATCCAGGCCAAGATGGCGTTCAGGACTAAGGTCGTGGTCACGGCTCTTTGAAGCGTTCGTCGTACTCGAGCCTGTGCTCGTGCTTTAGCCGCTTCTTCGAGATCTTGCCCGTAAAGATGCTGGTGTCCAGCGGGAAGACCTCGGGGTTGAGGATCGCACCGTACATGTGCCAGACAAGGATAATCAGGAACGCGAGCAACGCCTCGTTGCTGTGCATCACCTTGGCGGCGGGGATCAGATCGGCGGGCAAGAGTCGTGCGGTGACGATGGGAAACAGAAGGACGAATCCGGTGACCAGCATGATGGCGGACCCGAACAGCATGCCCCAGTATTCGAATTTCTGTCGAAAGTCGAAGCGACCGAACCGCGGCTGAGACTCTGCGCGACCCAGGTAATAGCGCATCGTTTGGATCGCGTCCTTGAAGTCATCGATACTGAAGAACATCGTCGGCTGGCCGCGACGCCTGGCCAGTGTCATCACCGCGCCTACGACATGAGCGACGACCAGCACGCCGAACACGATTCCGGCGGCCCTGTGCAACCAACGCACGAGGAAGACGCCACCCAGCATATCGACGACCCACCGACTCATCTCGACGTACGGCCACTTCTGCGGGAGGCCCGTCAGCAGCAGCAGACCGAACAACACGATGACCAGAGAGTGTTGAAGTCGCGTCCACTTCGAGAAGCGAACGACGAAGCCCGACTCGGTTTTTTCCGGCATGATCGTCGTTCTCCCTTCAGCGCCCGGTGGCCAGGCGGAAGAGATGCAGAAGCACCTGCAAAGCCAGCCCCACGATGATGAACGGGATAAAGATCCGATAGAACAGATCGACAAGGTAGACCAGCGGGGCGTGGGAGAGGGAAGGCCGATAGTGGGATAGCCAGGCGGCGGGGAAGTCGACGGACGCGTCCTCGTGGCACGATGCACAGGTCGCGGCCACTTTCTCCTTCATCTTCTCGTCGCCGACGATCGCCGGTGACGGCATGTCATGCGCACCGTGACAGTCGACACAGGTCACCACGACCTGACGGGGATCCCCCTCCTCCAACCGACTGAGGGAAGCCGTCACTCCGTGAAAATCACTGAGGTAGGTAGTGGCGACATCGGTGGGAATGCCGTAAGGCGCCATCAACTCGGCATCGCCGTGACAACCGACACAGATCTCCGGCGAGGCGACATGGAATCGCGCCGTGGTCGGATCCCGAATAGTGTGCGCCGTGTGGCAATCGGTGCAGGCCGGGACGTCCTGGTTGTCGTTTCGCACCAGAGCACTGCCGTGGACACTCGAAGCATAGGTCTCGTAGATCTCGGTATGGCAGGACGCGCAACTTCTCGAGATCATCGCCTGCTTGCGGTGTGGGTTGGCGATCTCGTGCGCGCCGTGACAGTCGGTGCAGACCGGTGCCATCTCCAACCCGTCACGGAGCAGTTCGTAGTGCACACTCTCCAACGTGCGTGTGTAGGTGTCGAAATGACAGGCCTTACACGTCTCGTAGGATTGCAGGGAATAGTCTCGGTTGTTGGCGAACGAGCGGCCCATCGGGTGGTCGTCGTCATACGCCTCGTGACAGTCCGTACAGATCAACTGCTCGGCGTGCACCGATTCGGCCCAGGTCTCTCCGTCGACGAACAGCGGGAGTTCCGAACCGTCCCCGAGTTCCAGCACCAGGTCCGGATCCTCGTGGCACATCAGGCAATCGCTGACACTTTCCGGGAGTTCGACGGCGATCGCGGTCCCCGCGGCAAGAGCCAGAACCGCGATCGTAATTCGAAGAGATGACGAGAGATGCATACCGGACCTCCGGGGGACCCGGTCCCGCCGTTCGGTCATTGGCATCATGCCGCATGCGTGTCGTCGTCCGCCATTTCCTTCTTGACCTCTTCGGACCATTGGTCGTGGTTCCGCGGATGCCGCCGACGGGCCTTACGCGACCGTTCGAAGAATGCGGCTAATGGACGCCAGCTGGGTCGCAGGACCCGGGCGAATGCGGTGCCGACTTCGGTGGTCCAGCGCGCCAGCTTCTGCACGACGAATCCGGCGAACATCGCGAGACTGATGAACGGTAGGAAGACGAGGTAGACCAGCCCGATCAGCGGTCCGGCCACCAGCAGGAGCAACAGCGGGACGCGATAGTAGCGATCGTCGGCGGCCCCCGGCAGCGTGCCCGGCTCGTCCATCGAGCGGAAACGAAGATGACGCAGGTTGAAGTAGATCCCTGGTTCTACGGTGGTGCGGGTGTCGAAATGTCTCATGGCGTGCCTCCTTGATCCTTACACTGACAATTTACGATTCGCGAGAGTCCGCCGGTATCGGTCGAATGACCGATATCCCGGGTTCGCGTGACCGATTTGTGGGATGAAACGCGCTCTGGCGCGGCCAGGAAGCTACGACTTTGCGGGGGCGACGGGATCGGCGAGGGTGTCATGGATCAGCGGAATCGCCACCTTGCACAGGATGGTGAACACCATGAACCCAATGGAGAAGATCCCTGCACCGACACGGATCTCGATCCAGGTCGGGATGTACTCGTAGATCTCCCCCAGCGTGTCCGGGGTCATTCCGGGGATCACCAGGGCCAGCCCCTTCTCGATGTAGACCCCGGTATAGATCAGCAGGCAACCCAGATTCAGGGTCACCATGTTCGAGCGGGTCTTCGGAACGAGGAAAAGAATGAACGCCACCACGCTGCAGATCAGCGACACCCAGGCGAACGGCACCAACGCGGTATGGCCGTGAAGGCCGCTGTAGAGATACTTGGTGTGCGCCAGATGAGCGGTGTCGGAATAGTATTCCTTGAAAATCTCCACGCCGAACAGGAACAGATTCAGGAACATGGCATACGCCATGAGCTCGGCGATCTTCGAGATCGCTTCCTTACGAATTCGGATGTGGGTCGTCTTCCTGAGGATCTGGAACAGGATCAGCATCACCGCCGGCCCGGAGCACAGCGCCGAGGCGATAAAGCGAGGAGCCAGAATCGACGCGTTCCAGAACGGACGGGCCGCCATCCCGTTGTACACGAAGGCGGTTACCGTATGGATCGAGATCGCCGCCGGGATGGACAGCAGCAAGAGCGGCACCACGAAGTTCTTGTTGTACGGCTTCTTGACGTACGCCTTGAAGAGAAAATGCCCGACGATCATCACGTTCAGGACCAGATAACCGTTCAGCACCAGCACGTCCCAGCCCAGGAGTGAGCTGGGGACATTCAGGGATCCGACGAACGGCAATAACTCAAGCACGCGGCCCGGCTGACCGATGTCCACCGTAACGAACAGCAGACACATGACGATGGCGCTGATCGCAAGCAGTTCACCGAAGATCGCGATCTCCCGGATCGGTTTCCAGTTGTAGACGTAGGCCGGAATCACCAGCAGCACGGCGGCCGCCGCCACACCGACGAGGAACGTAAAGTTCCCGATGTAGAACGCCCAGGAGACCTGGTCCCGCATGTTGGTGACGGCGAGTCCCTCGGTGAACTGCCGATAGTAGGCGAGGCCGCCGGACAGAATCAGAACCGCGAGCAGCGCCATCCAGAGGTAGTAGGTCCGGTTGCCCTTGAGGGTCAACTTGAAGGAACTGACGACGAACTCCCAGACCTGCTTGATCATGACCTTACGTCGCGTAGAAGTAGTAGAACTTCGGTTGGGTGTTCAGGTCTTCTTTCAAGACGAACACGCGTTTTTCCCGCATCAGGACCCGCATCTCGCTCTCCTCGTCCAGCAAGTTGCCGAACTTCCTGGCCCCGACCGGACAGATTTCGACACAGGCCGGGTACCTTCCCTTACGCACACGCTGGATGCAGAAAGTGCACTTCTCGACCACTCCCTTCGGCCTGGGACGGTTGCCGAGGTAGTGCATGTCGGGGTTGACCTCTTCCGCCGCCAACTCCGGCTCTGCCCAGTTGAAGTGTCTGGCACCGTAGGGACAGGCCGCCATACAACAACGGCAGCCGATACAGTGGTCGTAGTCTACGACCACGATCCCGTCGGGTTCCTGCCAGGTCGCTTCCACGGGGCAGACCTTGACGCATGGCGCGTTCTGGCACTGCTGGCAGGCCACCGGCATGTAGAAGGCGTCTTCCTCCGGAACCGTCTCCGGGTTGTAGTAAGGGTCCGACTCCTCCAGATGGATGCCCTTGCTCTTGTCCATCTTCAGTACCCGGATCCAGTGAACCTGAGGATCTCGAGACTGATTGTTCTCGTTGACGCAGCCGTAGACGCAACGACGACAGCCGACGCAGCGAGAGAGGTCAAGGCCGTATCCGTACAGCACGCCGGGCAGCGCCCCGGCGGTGGAGACGGTCACCTGTTTTCCATATTTCGCGGTGTAATCGTCTTCCATCTCACGAACGATTCGCTGCAGCCTATCGGGGGAGATCTCTTTGAAGTTCCTGTGCAGCAGGTCCTGGATGAACCCGGAGGAGGCACCGGTCACTCCGGCGGCGATGGCCGCCATGGCGGTGGTTCCCCCCGCCAGAAACGTCCGGCGGTCGATACCCGGTCTGTTGTCGTCGTCTTGCTTCATTTTTCCTGTGATCCTCCGGCCTCGGGCTCTTCCGATCCTGGTCTCGACGCCCGGGTCAGGTATTGCGGCCGGACGGGCGGCGGCATCGGTGCAATCGGTTGATACTCAGGATCGTGGGGATTGTGGCAGTGGGCGCACAGGAGGTATTCCTTGGCGCCATCCCAGTAGCCTCGGCGGCGACCGTGGATCCCTGCGCGCCAGTCACGGTAGATCGTCCCATGACACTGTCCGCATAGTTTGTAGGATTCTTCGAAGGGAACCGAGGTTCCGTCGACCAGGCGGAGGTAGTCACGGTCGTCCGTGTTGTGACAGTCGAGGCACCAACGCTCCGGCGGGCCATGGTTAAGAACGACCTCGTCGTGCATGTCGAGTTCGCGCCGCTCAGTGTTGATGTCCAGGTCCGCATGACAGTCGGAGCACGGGAAGATGTACTCATCGGAAAACGGCGGAGGGGGGACGGTGAATTCTCCGGTCCCCGCCCGACCGGCAGACGCCTCGACCTCGGGCTGCAGTTTCATTTCGAAATCGATTTCCGGAAAGTCCGCCGGTCCGTAGGCGATCCGGCCGTGAGCTTCGGGATCGATGGCGTCGTCCTCGCCACTGAGGAGCGTCATCACGGTGATCACCGACAGAGCTCCGAAGATCGTCAACATGACAACCAGGGCCGACCACCCCGGCAGCAGATCCTGTCCCAGCTCCTGTCTCGCTTCGTCCTCTTTCATGGGAACTCCCAGATGCGACGTAGGTTAGCCGAACTACGGCAGTTTTAGGGCAGGCGACGGGTAAGCGAATACCGAGACACGGCCCCGTTTCAGGGGATAGGTTTCGGGATTCACTTACTCTTGTCGCAACGCCTCGACGAATTCCACCAGCGCCGGGTAGGCGTTCAGCACCGGGGGGACCACGATCTTCACCGGTGGCGGCATTCGGAAGATGCGGTTGCGATGGGCCAGCAGCACGAGCAGGCGGTGACGCGTCTCGTCGGACAGGACGATGCCCGTCGCTTCCTGCGCCTTTCCCCGTGAACGGAAACAGGCGGCGGCCCGGTCCTCCCAGCCTCGATGAAGCTGTGGTCAGACACAGTTCAGCTCTCGATCGCTGAGCATGTCCAACGCGTGGGAGAACTGGAGCGTGGCGGGAACGTGGATGGCATCCCGCTCCACGTCGACTTCGAGCGGTGGCTCCTCCAGCAGGGTCTCGATCGTCGCCGGAAAGCGGCTGCGGATCGGCCGGAGCTTGTGGTGAACCAGGATCTCGGCAGCGCGGATCCCCAGGCCCAGGGCTTCGCTCAGGGAAGCCAAACTGTCAGGTGCACGGGTATAGGCCTTCCGCGCGCCGGCCCACAGCCTCCGGGATTCCTCGATCGAACCGAGGGTGATGTCTTCGGATAGCGTGCTCATGGCTGCGCCTCCCCGGGAAGGACCTACCGGTTAGCGTGCTCACCGGCATCGGACATCGCACTGGGGGGTTTCCGAATGCCGGTCCGGCCGGCGCTGCACGAACCGACGCTCGCGGTGAAGCGGGCGATGAAGCACAATGGGGCGGAGGAGGGACGCTCATGAAATCGGTATTGTCAGTATTCATTCTTGCCCTGGTCGCCATGCCGTTCGCGGCGGCCGAGGAGCACGCGTACGTTGGCACCAAGAACTGCAAGAAGTGCCACATCAAGGAATGGAAATCCTGGTCCTTGACGCAGATGGCCAAGGCCCACGACTCGCTGCTTCCGGGAGTGGCCGTGGATGCCAAGAAGTCGGCCGGGCTCGACCCCGACGTCGACTACTCGAAGGACGAGAATTGCGTCAAATGCCACGTGACCGGTTTCGGCAAGCCCGGAGGGTTCGTGGACATGGAGTCCACGCCGGATCTTGCGGGAGTCGGCTGCGAGAGCTGTCACGGGCCGGGCGGTACTTACGTCCAGGACCAGCACATGAGCTTGAAGAACAAGGAATACAAGAAGTCGGAGTTGGTGGCGGTGGGTCTTGTCGACAAAGTTAGCGCCGCGCAATGCGTGGATTGTCACAACTCGGAGAGCCCGTTCGTGGCAGAGGGCTACAAGTTCGACTTCGAGGCCATGCAGGGCAAGGGTACCCACGAGAGCTTCCCGCTCAAGTACCCTCACTGAGCGGTTACGAAGTCGCGGGAACAGCCCGTCGAAGATAGACTCTGTTCCATGCAAGAACTCGAGCGGCTGATCAAGTCCTGGGATGGCCTGGCCGTCCTGACGAAGTTCGACAAACCCACCGGGACGTGGATCTTCATCTGTATCCATGACGACACCCTCGGGATGTCAACCGGTGGAACTCGGATCGTGACCTATCCCAACCCGGCCGACGGCCTGCGCGACGCGATGCGTCTTAGCGAGGGCATGACCCACAAGTGGGCGGCGGTGGATATGGGTTTCGGTGGCGCGAAGGCGGTGCTCGCGATGCCCCACCCGCTGACCGGCGAAGAGCGCCGCGGGCTTCTCGAGCGGTACGCAGGGATGATCAATCTCCTCGGAGGCAAATTCCTGACCGGAGAGGACATGGGAATCACTCCGGAAGATATGGATTACCTTGCCCG